>JAUMAI010000702.1:0-6761 GCA_032116775.1 Pirellula sp.
TCACAAGGCACGATTTTCTTCTCGAGTAACAGTTGTTCGCGCAGGCCCCGATACGAAGTCCAGCCCTGAGGGCCAGCAACTCGAGCCGTCGATCCTTTGAACACTACAAACTCGCCATTGATCTCCTGCGCCTTCGCGGACGCACCTGATGGTGAGTAGGTGAAAACAGGCGATGAATCCGTAATCGTAGAGCCTCCACCCGGTTGGACTACTGGTTTAGCTTGCAGGAAATTGAATCCGAGAACGGGTAGTACAAGTTGCATCTGCGAGATGAAGTATTCCATGTCCGCGATATCAGGTTCGGGTAGTGGAGGAAGAGGAGGTGCGGTTCCATTGTGTACTGTTGCACGATCCGCCTGATATGCTGTCGCGATTAACCGACTTTCAATGTACCTTCCGTGTGACTTGGTGATATTCTGGTCCTTGCTTATGACAACTGCGCAACGTGTCCAGAATTCTTTCGACTCGTCATCATCATGCGCCGTAAGCCGTTTAAAGACGTTGTCTCCTTCTCCGATGTAAACCTTGTCTCTCGCCGGATTTTCTGGGTCTGGGCCCAGCAGGCAATATACTCCTGTGCGTTTTACTTCCTCGCGCTTCGCCAACTCTGCCAGTAACGATCGTGGCGCAACAATCACCTTACCAGTCCAATTGATAATCTCTGCGGTCAGAATGTCTGATGGGGAGCCATTGACCAGGTGGATGCGTATCGTTTTTCCGTTCATAGAATTTATCTTTCGTGCGTATAGTCACCAAGCAAGCGTTGTAGGAAGTCCGGTTTGTTGTGGGCCGAGAAATATTAAATCATCGCCTTGGGGATGACTTTTTCGGGAATTGAATTTCGAATGCGTTCCGGGCAAACTCTTGTTGACCGCCTGGATTACGTATTTGTGATTGGACCGTTATCTTTGCATCGTGAAGCGCTGCTACCCTAGCGACCAAATAGAGACCTACGCCTTTCCCCACACGGCCTCGGTCGTTTGCGCTATCGCCACGTTTCTCGAGTTCAAACAAGGAGCCCGATTCAATTTCACTCTGAGAAATTGGAACGCCAAAGTTGACAAACGATAGCTTCAACTGTTGAGCGTCGAAGCGAACCAAGAACTTTCCTACTTCGCCGTCAGAGAAGCAACTTGCGTCAAATGAATATTTGACACCATTGCTGATCAAGTTCTTTACCAATATCTCGATGTATTCAGGTACACAGGTCAGCTTCCAGGGTTGCGTGCCGTTTGGCTCGGTGATTGGAACGATGTTCTTCACCTGTAGTTGCGAACTATAGGAACCAAGCCATCGGTCAACCGTTGACTTTAGATCAATTTCGCGAAACTGATTTCGAAGTGGCTTTTGGTGGTCGTCTCTAAACAGTAGGCGCATACCCTCAAGGGAGACTCGCAAGCCTTCCAGCGAACGATAGCTCGAGTCCAGTCTTTGATGGGACAACCCTTGGATTGCATTGTCCTTTAACGCTAGTTCAAGGGTAAGCTGTATCTCCTGAATTGGCGTAAGAGCCTCATGGCAAAACGAGCTCACGAAGTCCTTGTATGATGCCAAAGTGTTTGCAAATGCGGTTTCCTTCCATTCCTCGTAGCGCGTTTTTAGAGCATGCGAAATCTCATTCAGCATTTGGCTAGTATGTTCAAGGTCTTGTAACTCAAAGCTCTGGCTATATTCCAGTATCTTCGTTATGAGCTTTTTTGCCTTTCTCGGCTGTGCGTACAAGATGGCGAGATCAAGTGGATTTCGACTTGAGCGGGACACTGAAGCAATCTTGAACAATATGCATGACGATTCGATCGATGCTCGTAAAGAGACTGCGCTAACGTTGATTCCGAACGGCAAACTAACTTGACAAGGATTTGCGTTCATCGCCGTCGATTTGAGCCGGGCAATTAGCTCATCCTTGAAAACCGAATTACTCAGTCGGCGCAATACTTCGCAAGCCTTGCATTGGCTGCCACCCACTAGGTGGAACTCGCGATCAATCAGAAACCAGAACCCACTCTCGGGAGTTGCAAAGTCTGAAACCACATCATGAACAATTTGTTGACGGCTCAAGGTGCCTCCCTGGTCTGGTCTTTTTGGTTCAAGTTTGGACTACACCGAAAATGCTGCAACTATCTTGGCTACATTGGCCGCAACGCTCAGAGTTTCCTTTGAGCGAGAAACCAATTTATTCCAGTCATATGACGGATCGCCTTCATGCGCTCGCGCTTCGGCGATGAGTTTTCGAAACTTTTTCTTCTTCCACCATCCGAGATTCATGTCTTCAATTCTCTTTTCCAGCACGGTGAGGATCTTGACATTTCTGTACTCCGGCGCGACGGCTTGCTTCAGCTGATCCTCTGTGACGTTAACGAGCTCAGCCAAATTGAGCGATCCTTTTGTAATGCATAGATCGGCCTTGCTCAGAGATTTTGCTTTTGATGCAGGGAAATCTGACCCCGACAATACAATTACCTGAGTCCATGGTTGGTGCTTTTTTACGTACTCCAGAACAGACAAGCCTTCGTCGGCACTGTTTAGAGAGGTTGCGACTCCAGTTATATCCAGGAAGATGAGGTCAGCATTCGCGTCGACTACCTGATTTAAGGCCTTAACGTCAGTCATGACATCAACGTTGGTGAAGCCTTCTGATTTAAGGTGGGCGACGTAGGGCTCAACGGCATCACGCTGGTCATCAAGGAAGAGGATGCGTCCCTTGGCTAAATGAGTGTCCACTTATTTCTCCTTCGTTCATATGGGCTTGGGCCAGCCGGTATTGGGTTTCGCCCTGCGAGCAAAACTGGGAACAAGCATATGCGACCTGCATAGACATGTCAAATATCGTCAAAAAGTGACGGCAAACTTGCCGTCACCTAATTCATAGCTGTTGACAGTAGCTGCTTATGAGCCGACAATCTACTAGGACTGACAACCCCAGGAGGCCAAAGTGGCGAAAGCAACAACTAAGAAAAACCAAGGAAATGCTAGGGAATTTGGCGTCCTGAGTGGCACCAGCGGACCTCACGCAAGCCGTACTATGGCACTGGAAGACCTAACTTTGCTCCTCGATTCGACTAGCCCGGATAGTGGGATCGAAGACTACGCCAGAATTGTGGTTGAGGAAAATCTGCTTGATAAAGCCACCGACGCCACCCGTAAAGGGGCGATGAGAAGACTTCGTGAGCTGTACGCGCTTGACCCGTCAGTTCCAGTGTTTCGAGTCTTGCGAAAACTGTGGGATTTGGACAAAGCAGGAAGGCCCTTGCTCGCTCTGCTTGTTGCCGTAGCTCGTGATCCGCTGCTTCGTGCTACAGCGTCCCCCGTTCTTAAAACCCCCATCGGAGTTGAGCTCATCCGTCAGTCCGTGTCTCAGGCGATTGACGAATTTGCTGCGGGAAGAATGAACGAAGCAACTATCGACAAGGTTGCAAGAAACGCTTCATCTTCTTGGAGCCAAGCAGGGCATCTAACCGGCCGCGTTCGAAAGATTCGGCATCAGGTTGAGCCCACGCCCGTCACTGTTACGTTTGCAATCCTGCTTGGATATGTGAATGGATTAAGAGGCAAGAAATTGCTTGCCAGTGAATACATTAAGCTGCTCGATGCTCCCGAGGATGTTGCACGTGCACGCGCGATAGATGCAAGGCGACTAGGGCTTATTCAGCTACGCGAAACGGACGAAGCATTCGACGTAGGCTTTTCAGGCCTGCTCACCGACCGAGAAATGAGGATCGCAAATGGGACGAATTGAAGACTTGGCGGATGCCTATGAGCGCAACATTAGCGCTCCCTGGCAACGCAATCTTGCCGGAGCGCAGAAGGCGATTTTCGTAGTTTATCCGAAAGAGGACGAACGTAGGTTGCGTGCACGCATCGGCGATTTCGAAAATCGAACAACGAACGCTAAGAAGGGTTGGCGACTGGTTGACCTAACTAAGCTATTTGCCAAATGGATGGCGAGCGATGAGTATCGCGACGCATATTTTGAATGCCCTGAAGATCTTCGGATAAAACTAGACACCGAGTTCTTTGATCATGTCGTATCCGTTTTACGCGATGCACTCACTGGCGAAGGAGTGGATGAGGATACTGTCGTGGCTGTCATTGGCACCGCTTCACTCTATGGTTTCCTACATGTTTCCGAAGTGCTCGAAAAGGCAGTGGGCGACATCCAAGGCCGGCTGCTACTTTTCTTTCCAGGATCAATGGAACAAGACACCTATCGCATGTTAGATGCTCGAGTCAGTTGGAATTACTTGGCGACGCCCATCACTCTCCACCAAGAGTAAATCCAAGACACTGAATGAATTCACCGAACGAGGCAAATAATGATACTGAAGAACCGCGAACTGTTTGTCCGAGATCCTGCTGTGTCCGCATTGATGAACAATGGACAAGCACGTATCAACGATGGCTTTACTGATCAGGAAAGGCAAACTCTTCGCGAAGAGCTTTCCAATTTCGTATGCGAAGGCCAGTACGAAGACGGATCAGTCCGAATTCTCGAGTCTTTCTTGCGGCATCTGAGCGGCACGAACCAACCGGCAGCATGGGTAAGTGGATTTTATGGTAGCGGTAAATCGCACTTACTAAAAATGTTATGTCACCTTTGGGTCGACACGGAATTCGCAGACGGTGCCCGTGCGCGCGCTTTGGTTCCCGAGTTGCCTGAAGACGTGGCGGCTGCGCTGAAGGAATTAGATACGGAAGGCAGGCGACTGGGTGGCCTACACGCCATTTCTGGAACACTCCCCTCAGGAAGTTCGGAAAGCGTACGTCTCACTATTTTAGGAATCATATTTCGATCCAAGGGCCTTCCAGAGAAGTATGCACAAGCCAAGTTCTGTCTCTATCTCAGGCACAATGGATTCTATGATCGGGTTAAGGCAGCTA
This sequence comes from Pirellula sp., assembly GCA_032116775.1. Lineage (GTDB taxonomy): Bacteria > Planctomycetota > Planctomycetia > Pirellulales > Pirellulaceae > JAFLCP01. The sequence continues at coordinate 4,879 of JAUMAI010000702.1, forward strand.
TCGAAGCGAGCGGCAAGGACTTTTTTCGAGAGCTTAACAATCTCTACGTTAGCCCGATCTTGCATGATGCGCTTATTGGCGTAGATGCAGGATATGGCGATCGCAAGTCTGTTCGTGAAACCTTGAAAGCTGAGTTCCGTCAGCCGACCGATATTTCAACCGGTGAGCTGTTGCAGTTAACTCGCGAAGTTCTGTCCGTGAATGGACACCTGCCGTGCACTATCATCGTGCTTGACGAAGTACAAATCTACATAGGTGATGAAAAGGACCGAGCTAGAGACGTCGTCGATGTTGCTGAAGCTCTCTGTAAGCAACTCGACTCGCGAGTCATGCTTATCGGTGCCGGCCAAAACGCACTGGCCGCGCAGGCTCCGCATTTCAAGTGGCTTCAGGATAGATTTACGATATCCGTTGAGCTTTCCGATGCAGATGTTGAAACCGTCACACGACGTGTGTTGCTTCAGAAACGTCCTGAGCACGTAGATGCAATTAAACGTTCGCTGGACCTGCATTCGGGTGAGATCGAACGACATCTCTCCGGTACACGCATCTCAAGCACGAATGCGGATCGTAGCAACCTCGTTGAAGACTATCCATTGCTCCCTGTGCGTCGTCGCCTATGGGAGCACATATTCCGAGCAGTGGACCCCACAGGCACCAGCGGGATGCTGAGGTCGCAGCTTCGAATCATCCATGATGCGCTGAAGGGGCTTGCGGACGGTCCTCTTGGAATGGTCGTGCCTGCTGATTTCATGTTCGATCAACTGCAACCCAATTTGGTTCAACAAGGTGTACTGCTGCGCGAACTGGATGAGACGATTCGCTCGCTAGACGATGGGACTGAAACCGGGAAGTTGAAGCGTCGTTTGTGTGGCCTCATTTTCTTGATTCGCAAGCTTCCAAGAGAAACAGGCTTCGATATCGGCGTTCGCGCGACTCAAGAGATGTTGGCCGATTTGATGGTCAGCGACCTGAAGGATGACGGGGCTACGCTGCGGAAAACGCTTCCAGTTCTGCTGGAACAACTCGTAGAAGCCGACGGCGTTTTGCTGAAAGATGACAATGAGTACAACTTGCAAACCAAGGAGTATTCGGAGTGGGACAATGAGTTTCGTAGTCGCGTGATCCGACTGTCGAATCACGGGAACAGCGAGATCTACTCGAAACGAGATGCATTGATTCGCGCAGCATCTCACGAGGCTGTGAAAGCGATTCAGGTGTTCCAAGGATCGCGTAAAGAGAAACGTAAGTTGGCTATTCATTTTGGAGAAGACGCTCCGGCTGTTGATGGCGACACCATTCCCGTCTGGATTCGCGATGGCTACTCCGCAAGTGACAAAGATGTGGTAGGAGCAGCGCGCGACGCTGGAATCGATAGCCCGATGGTGTTCGTTTATCTTCCAGCACCACAGGGCAATAATACCGAAGCATTGACGAACCAAATCATTCGATGGGAAGCCGCTAACGGAACACTCCAAATCAAATCGCCGGCTCGTTCGCATGAGGCAGAAGAGGCTGAGAATGCGATGAAAAGTCGCCGCAGCGAAGCAGAACGTCAACGCAACGAGCTGATCCAGACCATGATTGATGGTGCACGGGTTTTCAAAGGAGGTGGAGCGGAACTCTTCCCACTTACCGTTGAAGAGAAAATTCGTGAAGCCGCTAACGATGCGTTGGACCGTTTGTTTCCTGACTTCAAAGACGCAGACCACAAAAACTGGGCTGTCGTTATTAGCCGTGCAAAGAATGGAGACGAGACGCCGTTACAAGCAGTGAACTGGACCAGCGAAACGAAATTGCACCCGGTGTGCAAAGCACTGCTAAAAAGAATTGGTGCGGGTTGTGAAGGAAGAGTCCTGCAAAACGATTTCGGGAATGCTCCG
>JAUMAI010000702.1:6771-7259 GCA_032116775.1 Pirellula sp.
AAGACGCAATCGACGGAGCCCTCATGGCTTTGCACAACGCAGGAGATGTCACGGTAAAATCAGGAGGAGAAAGCGTCCCGCCAGGTAAGTTAGATCAAACTAAGATCAAACGAGCCGAGTTTCGCAAAGAATCGATCACTCTATCGGCAAGTGACAAGATTGCCCTGAAGAAGCTGTTTCAGCTTGCTGGGCTTTCCGTCAAGCCAAGCGATGACTTAGAAACCAAGTCATCCGAATTCCTTCAGGTTCTTATGGAGCTTGCGCAGAAAGCGGGTGGCGATACGCCGCTACCGCAGCGTCCAGCAACCGAGCACCTCTCGGAGTTGCGATCCGCCGCTGGCAATGAGCGATTGGCAAAGTTGTTGGAACAACAATCCACACTCGAAGAATGCACCAAGTCCTGGAAAGCACTTGCTGAGCTTGCGGAAAAGCGAGTACCTCAATGGCAACGCCTTGAGAAGTTGCTTCGGCATAACAATGGACAGCCG
>JAUMAI010000703.1:0-408 GCA_032116775.1 Pirellula sp.
ACGGCGGTTACCTTGCGCCCCGAGAATTCAAGACCTGTTACGGGTGTCGACAGACGAAGTCGCACTCCCATTTTACTGCAGATTTCTCCCATCCGCTCACTGACTCGAGCACAGCCACCCATGGGGTGATAGACACCATGCTCGTACTCCAGGAATGAGAGAATCGAGAACAAGCTTGGGCAGCGAAACGGGGACATCCCTAGATATTTTGACTGAAACGAAAAAGCGATAGCCAAGCGAGGATCTTTGAAATACGACTGCAGCTCATCGCCCAAAGTTCGCCAAGGCTTAACCCACGGGGCAGCTGCCATCAACGATGGTCGCAGATAATCGAGTAAGCTGTTAAAAGGAGCTTCGAGTATCGGCCTAAATTTCTCCAACTTCGTCCGGTTATCGTCCAGATATCGT
>JAUMAI010000703.1:418-6919 GCA_032116775.1 Pirellula sp.
CAAAACGGTCTGTCTATTTCACTTCGGCATAACCCTGAGGCGGCATTAGCTCCGATTCCTCGACAGGACTCTCCCGGTAATCGCGGATTTCCACTAGAGCATCCACAATCTTGCCGCCAGCACCAAAAGTGATCCGATATTGAGGATCAAGTCGACGCATAGGGACTTCTTGTCTCAAGTCGAGTCCGACAGATTGAAAGATCTCTTGCAGAATTCGTGGATAGAGAAAGAAGGTAGGCCCGACATCAAAGCGAAATCCTTCCGTTTCAATAGCGCTACAGCGACCACCAACTCGATCTTTGGCTTCTAGTAAAGTAACTTCCGCGCCAGCGTAAGCTAATTGCATGGCCGTTGCCAACCCGCCAGGTCCTGCACCGATTACCACGACGTGGCGTTTGGCCATAACACGCATCCTTCGTTCTAAACTGGGTGGTTTATTGCCGGTGAGAGTGCTGGACTAGATTCTTAAATCTTCCGCACTTGATCATTCGAAAGTTGATCTTCTGCACCGTTGGCTTCATTGCCCGCAGTTCGATCACCGCGGACTGATGACACGCGGTGATAGCCTGAGCTCAAGTTTGCCCTAGCTCAAATATACCCGAATCCCTAGCTCATATTCAGGAGGGATCCCGCTCGATAGATTGGCCACCTTGATGTCCGCATTGTCACCCATAGCATAGATCGTCGGCAAGAGTAGCAAGCGTGACTGCGACTCCAAAAAAGCCCAAAAACATGAACTTATGTTTAGTCTCTCGGATGTTAAATCGCTTTTTTCGCTTTCGACAATGACCTTAGTGCGGCGGCAGCCGCAGCGATGGCTTCTTCTTCATGGTTGGTCGGTGGGCTCAACAGCGGCAGTACGGGGCCGGTGTCAGCGATACCGGCCAGGCGGACAGCGGAGTGTAAAACGCGAATCGGATTGATCGAATTACGCAAGTTTTCCAGCGGTTCGAAAGTCTTGCGGATCGATTCGGCTTTCATCCAATCTCCCGCTTTGATCGCCAAGAGCATTTCCTGACTTAAGTCGGGAGCGCAACACACACAACCAGATGTGAAGCCATTGATTCCAAAGTGACGCAGGTGATCGATGGCAGGTTGTTCACCAATGCCGCTGACAATAATTTGTGGATTAACAACATCGATGAGATGTTTGAGGTAATCATCCTGTTTCGGATCTTGCTTAACCACCGCGTACTTGATTGCACAGACTAAACCTTCATCGACAATTCGCTGAACGTCGGCAATGCTCATGGCGTTTTCATGCTTTAGGTACAACACCACCGGTTTACCATATCGCTCAGCGAAGATCCGTGTTCCTTGGGCTCTCCCTGCAGACGTGGCTATTTCCGCTTGTGGCAAAACCATGACGGTCGGAAACGCAAACTCGCGCAGCACAACCGCTTGATCCAGCATAAAACCAAAAGCTGGACCCACCGATGGAATCACCGTTGTCATCGCTCCGGCACTATCCGCCAAGCAGCGCAGAACTTCCGCGTATTCGGACAAGGCAATGTGATAAAACACGGCATTTCCGCCGTAGAGTAAGGTCGTGATGCCTCCAGACTCAATGAAATGAATCAATTCCTTATTCGCTTGATGATTGAGGCGAAAATCCGCATGGCGTGCTAGTGGTGGAACAGCAATGACTGAGCGGCCGAGCAATTCGGGGGTAATTGGTTCAATATTCATATCGCTAACTTTTATTAGATCCTCTGAGGATACTGGCGAGAGTTAAGTCTGCACTTGATGGGTATCTTCACAATATTTGCCATAGTTGAAAGCGAGTGAACCGATTAGGCAAGTACACTAGCCGAAGAACATCTTCTTCCTTGTTCTCGATTCCTTGCTCTGGCAAAGCTTGACATTTGCAGTTTTAATGAATGACAGGTTCAGGGGTTTCGGGGCCACTTTCCAAGAAATCAAAGTCGCAACCTAAGTTGGCCTGGCTGACATGTTGCAAGAACATTTGGCCGTAGCCTCGCTGATACTTCGGGGGAGGTGGTGTCCATGAGGCACGGCGCTTTGCCAGCTCGGTGTCAGATACCAGCAATTCTAGTTTCCTTGCGGCCACATCCAATTCGATCCAATCACCGTTGCGAACTAATGCCAAAGGACCACCGACATGCGATTCGGGTGCGACATGTAAGACACATGTGCCGTAACTTGTACCACTCATGCGAGCATCTGAAATACGAACCATGTCTCGTACTCCTTGACGCAAGAGTTTGTTGGGAATCGGCAGCATTCCCCATTCCGGAAAACCTGGGGCTCCTTGTGGGCCAGCGTTCCGTAATATCAAAACATGGTCTGGAGTAACATCTAAGTTAGGATCAGCAATCGCTTTCTTTAGATCATCATAGCTATCGAATACTAACGCTTGGCCGCGATGTTTGAGTAAGCGCGGTTCGGCAGCCACTGGTTTGATAACACAACCATCCGGCGCTAGATTTCCTCGCAGCACAAAGGTGCCACCTTCCGAAGAAACAGGATTGTCACAGCGGCGAATCACATCGTGATCGATAATATCTGCCCCATCGAGGCACTCTCCCAGTGTCTTGAATTCGACCGTCGGATTGCTGGTGTGTAGCAAATGTCGGATCTCGTTCATTAAAGCGCGAAGACCGCCAGCGTTGTAAAAATCCTCCATGAGGTATTTTTTGCCCGCCGGACGAACATTCGCCACGACCGGCGTGATACGCGAAATTCGATCGAAGTCATCCAGCGTGATCTCGACCTTGGCTCGGCGCGCCATGGCCAATACATGGATAATGCAATTGGTCGATCCTCCAATCGCCATATCGACGGTGATCGCGTTTTCGAACGCTTGCCGATTCAGCAGCATCGATGGACGAAGATTGCGTCGCACTAACTCCACAGCTTGTCTGCCCGTTGCCGTTGCCAAGCGAGTATGCTCGGAGACAACCGCCGGAATAGAGGAAGCACCTGAAAGAGTCAGGCCAAGGGATTCAGCAATAGCCGTCATCGTGGAGGCTGTGCCCATCGTCATGCAATGCCCTGGAGAGCGGGCAATACAATCTTCTAGTTCTTTCCAGTGTTCATCGCAGAAATTGCCAGCGCACCGTTCCGTCCAATATTTCCAAGCATCGCTCCCACTTCCTAGAGTCTGATCGCGCCAACGAGCGGTGAGCATTGGACCACAAGGAAAGTAGATAGAAGGAATGTCCATCGAAATGGCACCCATGATGAGGCCGGGCGTTGTTTTGTCACATCCACCCATTAACACGGCACCATCCACAGGATGGCAGCGCAAGACCTCTTCCGTCTCCATGGCAAGTAAATTGCGATAGAGCATGGTGGTCGGCTTCATCAGCATTTCGCTGAGCGACATCACTGGAATCTCAACAGGGAATCCTCCTGCTTGCCATACGCCACGTTTGATCGCCTCAGCACGCTCGCGCAAGTGGGAGTGACAAGTGTTTAAGTCACTCCAGGTATTCAGAATCGCAATGACGGGTTTGTCTCGATAGTCTTGTTCACCCCAACCCATGCCTTTAAGACGGGAGCGATGTCCAAATGATCGTAGGTCATCGGGAGCAAACCAGCGCTGACTGCGCAGTGGAGGTGCGGATTCTGATTCAGAGGACATGCTGTGTGGATCGCTCGCTGAAATTCTGGGAAGAGCCATCTTAAAGTCTTCCTGGGTTTCGATTCCGAAAAAGCTACTTCCAGGAAGACTCAGAATCTAAAGCGTAAAGTATAGCTTTCAAGCTCTCAATGGTGCACCAACGATTAAAAGTCGAGCACAATTCCTGCGATTAATACTTTCTCTCGAGATATCGCTGCGATATAGCGCAAAGTCTTGTCGTTTCTGCAGTGGGAACAAGACTCCTAGCAAGTAGATACATTTCTTATCGCTTGCGGGGTTGACTCTGTTTGTAGGGTAACGGGTTAAAGTACATTAGCTGATCGTCTGAATGCAGTTCTTTACTGCGGAAACTGGCATGACTGATGATCATCGGTCGATTGAGCTTCGGTTTCTATAAAAATTTCATTTGAGGAGTCCGTCTGGCTGAAGGACTTGCGGTAAGATATCGACCAAAATATGGGTTGCGCCAATTCCAGCGGCTTGGTTGGTATGATAGAGCCAAGCGAAGATACTCTTTTCTGTTGATGAATCTCGAGGATGCTTATGCTGCTGACTGCAGGTGTGCTTGGTTTGACGCTGCTCATTATGGTCGTAGCGTTAGGCTATTGGCGATGGCATCCTATGTTGACGTTACTGCTCTGTGCATTTTTGGTGGCAGTTTTAACTCCAGCATCCGCTATCGAAATGTCAGAGCTTCGTGAGAAGGGGGTTCGAATTGATGAAATCTCAGAGAGTGGTTTCATAATCAATTCCAGTCAACGAAGTCCTAAACCTGGTCGCTATCTTTGGCTCCAACTCCCCAAGGCCAAGCAATCTCGCAGTCCTTTTGATACGGAGTATCAGTTAGCCAAGGTAGAGGTTGTTGCGGTTACGGCTGGAACCAAGGTTGGGCAATGGCGATTGGAGACCACACCTCCTTTAGAGTCAGAGACTTTACAGAAAATACAACCGCAGGTGCAAGCTGGCGTCGTGTGGGGCATGGAGGAGTCGAGTATTGCGGCTGCCCAACGCAGCGCATCTCTTTCGGCAGTCGCTCGGATTAGCAAAGGATTTGGCGGCACGGTTGAACGCATTGGTGTGATGATTGTGTTGGCATCCATTATTGGTTCCTGTCTCTTGGCAAGCGGCAGCGCCAATGTGATTGTGACCAAGCTAATGAGCTTGCTGGGTGAAAAACGTGTCACCATTGCTTTAGTCATGGCGGGTTTCATTTTGGGGATTCCCGTTTTTTTTGATACGGTCTTTCTGCTTTTATTGCCCATCGCAATCTCGCTCTATCAGACGACGAGGCAAAGTTATTTTTTGGTCATCATGTCGGTGGTTGTGGGAGCGACGATGGCTCACTCGCTGGTGCCTCCTACGCCGGGGCCACTATTGGTGGCTGATGCTTTGGATGTCGATATGGCGACAGCTATGGGTATGGGATGCGTCGTCGGTTCTGTGACGATTGTCATCGGTTGGCTCTCCTCCAGCTGGTTGGGATCTCGCTGGCCCATCGATGGTGAGCAAGTCAATAGGAACGATGCGGCGATGTCTAAACCGGTCGCTGCGGAGTCTGTCGATAACGATGGAGTGGTGCCTTCTTTCGGTATGGCGGTTATGCCGATCCTTCTTCCTATGTTGATGTTGGGTGGGCATGCGATTTTCGAAATGCTCGTACCCTATTACGAGAGTTTGGGGCGAATCGAGAGCTATGTCCATTGGATTGGCGAGAAGGAAATCGCACTTGGACTGGCGACTATTTTGGCCGTTATCGCGGTTGTACGACGAGGGATCGGACATGAGCAGATGGCTCGCGTTATTCAAGAGGGGCTCAGTATGGGAGCCACGGTGCTACTGGTGACTGCGGCTGGAGGCGCTTTCGGTGATGTGATTCGCCAAACAGATATTTCAGGAGCCTTTGCCGATAGTTCCTATGTTCCACAGGGTGGAGTGGGCCTACTACTACTCGCTTTCTTAGTAACCGCTGTAGTACGCGTTCTGCAGGGCTCTGCGACGGTCGCGATGTTCACCGCCATTGGCTTGATTCAGCCTTGGATCGATCCAGCCCTGCTCGGCTATCACCCTGTCTATCTCGCCTTAGCGATTGGTTGTGGTTCGAAGATGTGTCCATGGATGAACGATAGCGGTTTCTGGTTGGTAGGACGCATGGCTGGCCTAACTCCGACCCAAACTCTGCGCAGCTTTTCACTTGTTCTCTCCATTATGGGATTAGCAGGCCTAGTCACTGTGCTGTTGCTGGCCAAAATGTTTCCATTGGTTTAGCCCAAGCCATAGCAGCTAGGAACTGCGATCAATTTCGCTGGCACTCTTCGTGCATGAGCGTTTCTCTAAAGACTGTTTCTAGAGCCATGAGCTCACGTGTGAGAAGCTATACGGCTTTCGCTCTCGGCGCTGCTAAAGCCGCTTCACTAGAACTGCAGAGAATATTCAGTCGAGCACAATTATCCGCTGTCGTTGCTGGAGTTGAGCCCGTCATTCCGCTGCGGAAAAAGCCGGTAATCCCATGTTCGCGATTAGTCTCTAGAACGCTCATGTGTGGCTGGCGTGTCTTCTTTCGCGCGTTGATTATGCGTAATAGCGCACGTGAGTTGCGCGTTGTATTTCGTTGAATATGTGCGCCGGATAAATCGTTAAAGATCCTAAATTCGATACGACGAAACGAGTTGAATCATCAATGGAAATCGTCGACGCATGAATGTCGAAATACTGAAGGAGCGATTGGTATGTTGATTGGCACGACAGATAGCTGGATCAAGGATTTGGTTGCGGCGTGTCAAGTGACAGTAACTAGCGCGCTCCGCGCGAAGGAAGAGTTATCGATCCAAGCGCCTCTATTGAAAAGAAATGCTGCTGGAGTCATAAAGAGTAGTGCTCGCGTGCAAGGGAAAGAT
>JAUMAI010000703.1:6929-8329 GCA_032116775.1 Pirellula sp.
AAGATGTTTGGTTCGAAAGCCGCGATGTCAGTTTAAGTTCCGATATTCAAGCAATCGCAACCAGTTTTATACTGCCAACGGCAATTGAAGGCCTCGGCCTGAGGCTCCATGGTAGTGTTTGCCAACAGTGGTTGGAGAATGTTTATAAAGCGTCCGAGGTTGGTGTTAAGTGGTGGGGTGGCATTCCGCTAAGTCCAAGCGTGGACGAGAAAAGAATCGATACTCATCAGTCGCGTGCGACGGGTTTGGCTTTTAGCTGTGGAGTTGATTCCTTTTACTCCCTTCTGACCTATCCTAAGCCAATTCATTATTTGATTGGAGTTTTGGGATTCGATGTAGGACTCAAGAATCGATATCGATGTGATGATCTTGAGAATGCCGTAAGACGGGTTAGCACTGATTTTGGTTATCCTGCCATCGTGTTGCGAACAAATATTCGTACCCATGCAGATTTCCAAAGAATCGCCTGGGATAAGTCACACGGCGGGGCATTGGCAACTGTCGGCCATTTGCTGACGGAACATATCGGGAAATTCATTATCTCATCAACGCAATCGCTTGCCGATCCACATCCCTGCGGGTCGCATATTGAATTAGATCATTATTTTAATTCAGCCAAGGTACAGTTTGAGCACTACGGTGCAGAGTTAGGGCGATTCGATAAGTTGCTGGCCATCGCACAACACCCCGTTGTGCAGCGACATTTAAGAGTTTGCTGGCAGCATCTTGATTCTCATGTGAACTGTGGTCGTTGTGAGAAGTGTATTCGCACGATGATTGTGTTAGAGGCGGTTGGCCAACTCGATAAGTACTCGAATTTTGGCAGAAAGGATCGGCTGGTGGAGTCGGTCGATCTAATCGAAAGCGTACCAGTGAATCGATTAGAGTGTTACCGAAGAATTGCAAGTGATGGCTCGTCAAGTCGCTTGCAGGCTGCGGTAATTCGCTTGGTGGCGCGAAGCACGAAAAATAATTAAGGGTGAGTCCATGGATATCTCCATCATCGTTTCTACGTACCAGCGTCCAGAACATTTGCGAAGATGTCTTTTGTCCCTTGAAAATCAACGAGATGTTGAGGGGGAATTTGAGGTCATTGTCACCGATGATGGATCGGAAGATAGTACGTTGGATATGCTTAGCAGCATGGCCAAGTCTCTTGCTTTCCCACTATCAGTGAGCACACATCGGCACAATGGTTTTCAGTTGTCGCGGTGTCGCAATGAAGGTGTTGCCCTATCGCGAGCGCCCTACATTCTGATAACAGATGGAGATTGTATTTTGCCTCCAGATCATGTCGCTTGCCATTTGAGGCATCGTAAGCCCGGGTTCTTTGTCGCCGGTGATTGCTACAGATTGAGCGAGACTACCAGCGAGATGATTACGGATGACAGGATTGAGGA
>JAUMAI010000704.1:0-6704 GCA_032116775.1 Pirellula sp.
CTGGTTTTTTTGCCATTTGGTTTTGGAGGGCATACTCTCCGTGGTTGGCAAACCCGAGCAGCTTAGCCTTTTCAGCTCGCAATTTCGCAATCTGTAACACCAGGGAACGATTATCGACGCCACCATTTTGCCCCGTGGCGCGAAATGCTGAGGCTTCCCATACGCGTTTTCGAAGTTCTCGATTGTTGAGAGAGATCAGGATCGGTTGGCGTGTCGTATTAGTAATCGACAACAGGTATTTACCTTCCTGGCCCTTTTGCTTCGCCGCTTCTGCGGCAGCTGCGATATCGGCGTCGGACATGCCGTCTAGTTCCGCTTTGTTTTCAACCAGAACGGCTCTTTCTTTGGTCGATGCAAGCAGGTTGTTTTGAAATTGAGTCGTTAACTTAGAAAGTTCTTCATTGATCTGACGCACACGCTGCTGGCTTGGCTCATCAAGCTTCGCGCCGGCTCTTTCAAACGATTGATAATTTTCTTCCAGCAAACGCATTTGTTCTTCGGATAGCCCGAGGATATTGCGGCCATTCCAAAGCTCTTCGACACGAGCGAAGAGTTTCTTGTTGAGGAGGATGTTGTCCGAATGGGCTGCAAGTTTCGGGCTTATTTCTTCTTCGATCGCTTGAAGTTCAGGGTTGGTATTGGAGTTTGTCAGGTTAAAAAATACCGCCGAAACGCGTTTCAATAAGGCGCCGGACTGTTCGAGGGGAACTAACGTGTTGTCAAACGAAGGCTTGTCCGTGTTAGCAATGATGGCCTCGATTTCCTTGAGTTGCTCGCTAATACCTGCTTCAAAAGCGGGCTTATAGTGCTCCGTTTTGATCTGGTCAAACTGAGGCGCTTCGAGCGCTAAGGGGCTTTTCGAAAGAAACGGATTTTCTGCTTTCATGGAACTTCCTGTTGTGAGCACCAATCCTCCGATGAGCATGATATTTATGCTTAAGTGAGAAACAAAGCTGTGGGTCGTACGCAAGTAAAATGTCATCAGTCGCTCCGCAGTCATTAGATCGCGCCACTATCTTGGATGAGGATTATGCAACGATACGCCAGCCAAAGTTGCTGGGCTACCTATTGTCATGTGGCGGCTAGAGATACTCAATAGCCCTGCTTGGAGAGACGCAAGCTGCGCAAAAAAATAGGGGGGCAAATTTGGTGCTTTGCCCCCCTACAGACTTCAGAAATACTATCGTTTTGTTGCTTGCCCAGGTTCTTTAGCCACTTCCTGGACCGTTGGCAGATAGCCCAGATAGGTCAACATGTCGCGGATTTCGGCACCGCTGAGCTCTTCGAGCAAGCCGCTTGGCATCAACGAAACTTTGCTTGAGGCAACCTCATCAATCTCCTCGGCTGCCACGGTCACTTCCGTGCGATCCGATTTGCGAATCGTTAAGCTACCGTCGCCATTGGTGGTGACAATCCCGACATAAACATCACCATCAAGAGTGCGAACTTTCTTGGAGGCATATTGATCACTGATGACGTGCGATGGATAGAGGACTGCTTCTAAAACTTCTTGTCGCGTAAAGCGTCGACTCACTGCGGTAAGATCAGGTCCGATCGTGGTACCATCACCTTGGAAGCGATGACAAGCGGCACATTGTGCTTTCGCAAAAGCTTTTTTGCCATCGTCTACCGAGCCACGTTTGCCGAGGTCATGGTCGAGGTACTCAATGATTTTCTCGTAGCTCCACTTAGCTTGTTTATCAACACTGGGCAACGCCGCTTCAGGTCGGTCAGGGTATGTTTCGTTGTACCAAGTTTGCCAACCGCTCAATGGCCCCTGCCCTTCCACCGGTTCTCGTTCAATACCCGTCCAGTGCTCCAGCAAATCAAGAGCAGCTTGCGGACTGGCTTGGTCATCAGCCAACTTGATTCCGACCAAGATAACTTGGCGGAAGGCTTCCGGATCATCTGCGGCTAATTCAACACCAACCAATTGCTGCATGATTTCCGCCGCAATATCGGGCTCCAGTAAGCCAAGGCTGCGTACGAGATAATCCCAGTTATCACCACCCGGCTGGCCAGCGAGTGCCATCGCTACAGCAGCACGGCGATCGGGGCTGCGCCGCCAAATCTCTCGCAAGTAACGCACGGATGCTTCATCGCCGCTGCGAGCGAGGATGGCGACAATACCTGTCTTCAGGCGTTTGTAAACATCGTCATGAATTCCATCGCGATCAATTTTCTTATCGAGTTCCATGAGGGCTTCTCGATCGGCGATTTCTAGATTAGCAGGTAGCACCGGGAGAGCTGATAAGGCGGCGTTCGGCCAGATATCACCTTCAGAAACAAAGATTCTCGCTTCCTCTAGTGGAATCGTACTGCCGAATTCTCGGCTTGAATTCATAATGTAGAGCGGTACGCTAGAGCCACCATCATAACGTTGGGCTGTTTCATAAAAGCGTAGCAGTGCAAACCGTTCTACAGCGTTCCAGTTATGTTTAATGCGTGGTAGGTACAGACTGATAAGAATCTTGTCCACCATTTCGGCGTTGCCTGTCAAATAGACCAACGCTGGTTCAATGATTTCCTCAGCCTGTAAGTAGGTCAGAGTGCGAATCAGTTCGCGATTGATGATAGGTTCTCCTGCAGGAAACTCCTGGGCCAGGATCGTCTTCAGTGGGATCGCATCGGCTGGCTTGATTTGTCCTCGGTGTAATGCCACTTGGACCACTCTGAGCAATTCGATGAAATCTCGGTCGCTGACAAAACCACCCATGGTTGATTGGCAGGCTGTTATCACCTCTTGAGCATTCTCGGCTGAGGGCGCTGCGGTAAGTAGGGCCATCGAGCCGACGATTCGTTCGCGAATGGAACCGTTGGTGATGAGATCTTTCTTCCAAGTATTCGGATCAATACGCTCCAGAAGTTTGCGGCCTACCCAGGCTATCTGCCTATCTTCGCTGGTTAACAGCTTGCGGATTTCGCCAGCTTCCATTTTGGTATTCTGGCGGAGGAGGCCTTCGGCCGCAGCTAGGACGACAGGTGCTGAGGTGTCCTTCAAAAGGTCCTTCAATCGGCTGGTTGATTCTTCACCCGTCTGAAGAGCGAGGAGCTGTGCGGACTTCAAGCGGATACTTTCGTTGGGAGAACGCGACAGTTCGATTAGGAATTCGGGTGTTGGCTTGGGTCCATACCATTGCATGAGCTCTAAGGCGCGAATTCGATAGCGAGTTGGATTTTCATCGCTGTAAGCCACAGCCGTTATGAGATTGTTCCATTCCTCTCCGAGTTCTTTCTTCAGCAGGGCAATTTCTTGACGTGCCCAGGCTGTGCCGATCTGTGGAAAACGGATCGCTTTGGTGATGCCTTCGCCTAGGTCACGAACTCGGTCGGGGATCTCGCCTTTCCAGGTGACTCGATAAATGCCGCCATTGGTGCCTCGACCACCCGTACAGAAATACAATCCTCCGTCAGGGCCGACATCTAAATCGGTCACGTTCAATGGTTGTCCCTGCACGAAGGTTTCATATTGAGCCTGGTAGGTTGAACCGTTCGGAGTGAGTCGTACCGAGAGGATTCTACCCTCTGACCAGTCGGCTAAAAATAACTGGCGGTGGTAGCGCACTGGGAATGCGAAGTGATCGTAAACAATTGCTCCAGTTGGCGAGCCTCGTCCGGTATCGGTCATTGCAGCGATGCGATCAGGATAGTAATCGGGCATCGTGGCCCAGCCACTGCGCCAGCCCATTTCAGCACCTTCGACCACATGAAATAATTGGGTTGGGCGATGCCAAGCGGCACCGATATCTGATTCCATGTCGCTGTCGTGGACAAAGAGTGAACCTATCTCGTTGAAGCAGATGTCATACGCATTGCGTAAGCCACCAGCGACGAGTTCCAGCTTCTCGCCGTTTAGGTCGGTGCGGAGGATCACGCCACCTGGCGCTTTGACTCCGCGTGCATGTCCACCTGGATCTTCCATACGTGGTTGCACAAGATCGCCTTCATAAAAATTACGATAACTGCTTGAGACCATTGGTTCATCTTGTAGTGTTTGATGATTTCCAATGACCACATAGATCATTCCATCCGGACCTAAAGTGATACCATGAGCCCCATGCTCACCAGCGGAGCCTTTGAAGCTGATGATCTTGTCTGTCTTTTCGAGGGTACCATTGCGATCGGCATCAGATAAGCGATATAGTCCGGACCCATCGGCTCCTTCACCGGTGACAAACACTTCGCCATTGAGAGGAAGGATGCCTTGGATATTTTTGATCGAATCGCAATAGACTCGCGATTTATCGACCTTGCCATCTTTGTCGCTATCGTAAAACAACTTTAATGGGCCACCTTCTTCCGAGGCGATGATATGGCCGAATTCATTGAAGGCCATCGCGACGAGGGAACCAGCAGCTTCATCGTCCAGGATGCGTTCCACCGAGAAACCTTGAGGAGCGCGGAAGCGTTCGCCTTCACTGCTTTCGGTAGCAGCGATTTCGGCGCGTCGATCCCAAGGAGCTGTTTCACCGAGCGGTCCGAATACGGTGGCTGCTCCCCAACGTGCATCGTTGTACGTGGTGGCGGCCCAGTTTCTGGGAACTTCTAAAGCGGTTCGCCAAGTTTTGTCAGAAGAATAGGAACTCCAAGCTCCAGAGTCAGGTTTAATTTGCACGCGGGCTACTAAGGCGGCTGTGTTGCCTTTGGTGTTGCTCACTTTAACTGCGATCACGTTACGACCGCGAATCAGATGTCTCTGAATATCATAAGTCATCAACTGTCGAGAAGATTGACCATTACCGATCGGTCGACCATTGACAAAGAGTTCGTACTCATCGTCGGCTCCGATCGTCACGAGCGCTTGCTCGACGTTGCTGGCATGGAATGTTTTACGAAAGTAGCAGTCGGTCAGTGGGACTGTATTGCGCGGATGCTCAGCGGTCCAAATCCAGTTCGCTTCTTGGGCCGATGTGGTTGCCGGGGTGAGGCAGGCGAAGACGACGCCTAACCAAAACCAGCTTGGTAAAAGCTGGGCCAAAGAGACTTTACGAGGAGTGTGGGCCTGCCGGGAACAAGAATTGCATCCCAAACGGTTTTTTTTCCGTGAACTACCGCTCATTTCATCGCATCCTTATCGCATTCACCAGCATCCATACCGAGTGCTTGTAGCCTGACCAGATGGGTAATGGCCCCATTTTGGGCAGCTACGCATTGGAGGGTACTTGAAAGTCACGCTTCGCGACAAGATCAACTTTCTACCGGCGAGTTTGTGATTGGCCCCAAAGCGCGATGGCAGGTAGAAGTGGGGATGGCAGTGAAGGAGTAGAGGAGGGGAGTTTGCTAGCAAGTCCCATTATTGGCTTGGGGGAATGGCTGGGGTGTAAATGCCAGCGAGAGCGAGATTGCACCACGAAGCTTATTCCCCCTCACCCCCAACCCCTCTCCCCCTGGCGATTTTTGCTCCGCAAAAACGCCGGGGCGAGGGGAGCACAAAGCTATAAGCTTTGCTCTATCTCTCCTCGATGGAATCCAGGGCAGCGCAGAGTTATTTAGGGCGAGGGGAGCACAAAGCTACAAGTTCTGCTTTCTTTCTCTCCCCTCGATGAGATCCAACGCAGCACTGAGCTCTGTGGGGCGAGGGGCCGGGTAAGGGGCTAGAGGCTTAAATTCGCGCTGGGTTTTTGGCAATTTGTCTGTTTTGTCGGGGCCGCATCGATTTTAGCGAAGGAGCGATTCGGGATCGGGGGTGGACCGGTCGGGAATAGCTTCGGGGGTGCTTGCGTTGAAAGCCAAAACGTGCGATATTTTTCTGTGCTGCGTCCGTAGCTCAATTGGATAGAGTATCGGTCTTCGGAACCGAGGGTTGCAGGTTCGAGCCCTGCCGGGCGTACTGCCTAAGTCCTTGCTAAATAAGGGGCTTAGGCTTTTTTATGGATGAAGGATAAGCCCGTTGAGCAACTCTTCACTCATCTCTGGCAACTCGTTTACCTCGTTGCCGAAGGCTAGGTCTGCGCAGAGTTGAGCCGATGTCTTGAGATGATACCTTGCAAACGCGGCGGTCTTTCTCGGTACACGAGCGTTTTGCTCATGCACCGAGTTCAAACCCATCAACTTATCGATGTATGATTTCCGCTGACGCCGACTGAGTCGTCCGACCGAGTCGGCGTTGTAGTGGCCTCTATTACATCGGTTCGTGGAAACCAGAGAAGTCTTCGAACAGTTGATCGACATCTTCTACTGAAGATGCCTTCTGCTGTTTGACTTTCTTTTTCCCACCAGCGATTCGTTCACCGCTTTGGTCGAGCCAATCAGAACCTTTGCATGTGTTATATGGAAAAGGAAGAGGCGGGGAGTTTAGGCGTTCCCCGCCTCAGGCCTCTAGCCCTAAATTAATATGTTATCCAAGGCTTTCATACCAAGACTTCCTTGCGTCCCTAGAACTGGCTGTCTCGTAGATAAATCAGCAACTCCAAGTATTCTTGCAAATCTGCATAAACGTCAGCATTCACTAACCAAGTAGTCTTTTCGGCCGTGGCCGCCGACATGTTGGATAGGGCACTTTGCACGTCCTCAACCGCCGCTCGGCGTTGCTGGGTTGTGGCAGCGCGTACCAGAGTTCTTGCGACTCAGAGGTCGAACGGAGTATCAACTCTAACGGTAGCAGACCTAGCCTGGCGGCGCGTCGTTTAACCCGTTGCCGCCAGGCTAGGTTTGCGCAGAGTTGAGTGGATATCTTGAGAGGTCACGTTGCCCGCTAGGCGTTG
>JAUMAI010000705.1:0-1653 GCA_032116775.1 Pirellula sp.
GCTCAGGTTCAACTATCCCTCGACGATTGACTTGAACAACCGAGTCGATCCTTCTCAATTGGCGGAATCAGCATCCATACAAGAGCGTCAGAGACTCGGACTGGGCGACCAGCCGATCACTAACCTGCGCACCATCCTTGAATGGGATGTTGGGCTGCGAATTTTTTACTGGGCTTTGCCACCAAATATCGCTGGCATGTATGCGTATACGCCAGACCTTGGTTGCTGCATTCTCATCAACCGCTCACATCCAACTGAGAAACGGCGTGCATCTCTAGTCCACGAGTACGGACACTTGATCGTAAATCGCTACGATCCAGGAATTGACTATCTTAGTTTTCCTGGACGAAAGCCACCGAATGAGCGTTTCGCCGAAAATTTCGCACTGAGCTTCTTGATGCCGAGTAGTTCTTTGCGAAAGAGATTCCACGAAATTGTTTCGATAACGGGCGATTTCCAAGTAGCAGACCTATGCAGGCTCAGCCACTTCTACTTTGTTTCCGTTGAAGCGATGGGGCTAAGACTAGAGCAACTTGGCCTGCTGCCACGCGGTACTTGGCAAGCGCTAAAGGAGTCTGGACTTTCACCGAACCAAGCCCAATCGATTGTGGAACTGCCAACTCATCCGGTCACTGACAGTCCTTACCCGGAGCGATACAAATATCTGGCAGTCCAAGCCTACGAGCAAGAAAAAATTAGCCAGGGGCAACTTGGCCGATTCTTGCGATGCGATCCTTTGACGGTACGAGATATCGTCTCTGAATGTCGCACCAGTACGCTCGTGGAAGACAGCGGTGTATCCAGACAGCTTGAGCTTCCTTTTGAGCGGTCGCTACTCGCCGTCGAGGGGTGTCAATAAGAATGAGCAGCCTTGCTCTAGATGCTTGCTGCCTGATTAACTTGGTTGCGGCTGGCAAAATCCTCCACGGGAATCCCACAAAAATTGGCTTTTCTTTTTTCGTCCCAAGAGTTGTTGCAAAGGAATCAATTTACATCCTACAGCCTGATGACGAACAAGCAGGGCAACTGGTGCGGAAAGAAGTGGACATGAACCAGTATGTGGACCGTAAGTCGGTAAGCTACTGCGACATTGAGGGAGGTTACGAAGCTGAGTTGTATGTTCGGTTCGCAGTGCAGCTTGACGATGGCGAAGCTGCTTGCCTAGCAATCGCAAAATCACGTTCCTGGATATTGGCAACTGATGATCGTGTTGCTCGGCGTCTTGCAACTGAACAGGGCGTAAAGGTTTTGGGAACTCCTGAAATCGTCAGGACTTGGGCTGAAAGCAATTCGGTATCAGACAGCGAAATCTCGTCAGTAATCGGGAACATTCGGCGCTATGCGAAATACGCCCCAAGAGCGAATGTTCCTGATGCGGAATGGTGGTATCAAAAGCAATCGGCCATTGAGTGTTGATAATAAGCGAGTATTCACTTGACGGGTGACCGTCTGACAAATCGAGATCAACGACACCCCAAAACCGATCTCCGACCCCCGGTTTTCTCCGTGCCTCTGTGCCTCCGTGAGATCCCAAAGTAAGCGCCACAAGCCTCGCCAGCGGGCGGTCGACCTGACCGGGTTCGCTGCTGCCAGCCTGAAGCAATCACCAACAGCGCGATAGCGCCCATTCTCGGCCGGTGGATCTCAGTAGAG
>JAUMAI010000706.1:0-1954 GCA_032116775.1 Pirellula sp.
CAGAACACTTTGTTCGACGGGCGAATTGCGGTACACCATTCCAGATACCCAAGCCGATGAATTCTCCGTACAACAAGATTATTTTGTGGGTAAAACTCACAGTAGAAAAGAAACCACGTAACCTACAGATTACGTGGTCAAATCAACCTTTTCGTTGGCGAAACGCTTCCGCGAATCAAGGTTGTTTACCGCTCCCCAAGGATTTCCTTGGGAACGCGAAGAGCAAATCCGTCATCTGAAATGATTTCGATATCAGCTATAGGTACGATTAAGATCTCAGCCCTTCGTTTCACACTTCCATCTTTCGTTGCGATAACGATTTCCGCAGAAGTGTCGGAAAGGATCCCCGCATTGGGAAGTTGAAAAGTAACAAATTGCGGATTCCATTCCTGGATCCGGCATTCAAGCGTGATACTGCCTGCAGCCAGGAAGACATGCCCCGGATCGCTTCCGAGAAGGTTCGCCTTCAATCGAATTATCCCACCTTGAGGCACTGTAAGTGTCTTCGCGGGAATTGTAACTGTAGGCGCTGAAAGAGTTGGGTATGTCAGGATAGCCGGAGCCACCGAATATGCATACTTCACAGCTTCGCGAACAGCAGGATGAACAACGGATATAGGATACCGAACATATGACAAATACGTTCGGAAGCCACCGCCAGCTTGTGCTTCTCGGGTGTTAACGCCGACAGTTGAAACAACGCCTATGGCAAGAGTATAGAACCAAGGTTTCATAAAAAGTCCCCTAAGAACCAGAAAAATGAGTATGATCTGGCAGCTGCTCTGGTACTTGCTCCTGATCCTACAAAAGAGTGCAGCATTATTAAGTGCGTAATTATCTCGAGCGTACTGCAGTAGGTATTTACGTCCGCGGGTACGATTATGATGACAACCGACAGCAGGGTCAGCGTGTGATGCTGAGTGCGATTAACGAAGATAGATACGATCGTGGTCTAGTAAGACGCCATTGGCGGAATGGATCGAGATGGAACCGCCATGCAGGTAGGATGGTGTTCCCAGAACACGCAACCAAACACGTGTTTGCCCATCGGGAAATTGGATATTGGGACGTTCGCGAAATACGTCGCGTGAAAGTGCAAAATAACCAAGCTCGCCTTTTATGATTACTTCACCATTGCGATCGTAAATCCTAACTACATCGCGCAATCGCCCCATCACTGAGAATGGCGTATTGCCATCAAAGCGTCCAATGATAGTCTGGGCATTTCCGCCTACAGAGCTGGCCCCCTGAATGTTCAACTCCTGAGGTCCGCTAGCGTGTACCCTGGAGCTAGCCAATGCGGTAATAGTTAGTATTGCAATGCACAGGCAACGAGTCATTGCTGAGGATGGGCGTGAATAGCATGGTATGACGACTGTCGCACGTAAAGAGAAACTCATAGCATTTCCTTCGTTCTTTCTGCCATGGCACTGAGTGATCGAAGTAGCAGATACAACTGCAGATAACCTCATCGATCCTCTGATCAAATGCCATGTCGAGTATCGTCAGAAATGCACAGAAAATAATTTTCTCCACCATAAATCGCAAAAAAAATAATCGGAATATAAAGTTGGTCGGGAAGCAACCGAAGTCGATGTTGAGTGAATCGGTGAGTGATATGTCCTCTCTGCTATCGCTACTATGTTGGCTTGAATATCGACGATTCAAGATTGTGCGATTTCCTCTAGTTTATTAGTCAACGTCTCGATCATTGTGTTTGCTTCTTGTTGGATGGTATCGAGTGAGGCTCCGGTCTCAATAGAGGCAATCAGTTCTGTTGCTCTTGTTTTCCATTTTCGGCATCGATTACGAACATCCTCAATCGTTTCGATAGGCATGCCATCAAGAGTCTGTACTAACGGGCCATCGATCAAGAGGTCGCATGAATCCCGGAAAGCGATGAGTTGCTGTTTAAGGTTATAACTACTGCCAGTGTCACGTTTCCAATCACTTC
>JAUMAI010000706.1:1964-3497 GCA_032116775.1 Pirellula sp.
GGAGTTTCTGCAGGCATTTGCAATTCAGTAGCGGCAAAGAATTCACCTCGTTTGGAATCATAGAAGGGATTGAAGATTACCAGCATAATGGCTGCGGCAGTGACAGCTACCAATGCAGTCCACAAAGCGCGCTTATTTGTTGCTGTAGAGGCAATTGTCAAGTTACGGCTACTCTCTGAAACGTCTGTGTCAAAGGTGCTGATTGCTGTTTTATTTTGTGTCGCAGCTATCGCTACATTTTCAGGCGAGTTATTAGGCTTAGCAATTCTAGCTAAAACCTGATTACAGACGGATTGGTCTATCTGCGACTGTAACTTGGGTAGCTGTAGCCAATACTCCTCTCCTTCTAATAGAACGAGTTGTTGCAGATCAAGTAGAAGGGCTGGATTACGTACGAGTAGTTCTATTCGAGGTGTATCTACATGTTTTTGTAGACCATACTTCATTATGTTTTCTTGATCGTTCGCCAACCATGCCTGAAATGTTATTTCCGGTGGATGGTTCGAGCCGAGCGTAATGAGTTGTTCAACTAATGTGGTAAGCTGCAAACTTAATATTTGCTTTTCTAGCCAGGCTGCCCACTCTTTACGATCATCTGGTAAGCATAGAGCTGGAGCGACAAATTGCATTTCCGGATCATACTCGTTCATGACGTTGCTCCGGACATGCACGTTCCTACTTTTTGACTCGCAATCCAACGCCAGCGAGATAGCGTTGCGCGATCAATTTTATACTTATTAAGAACCGCTTCTTCTGCTTCCTCTCCCAATTGCTTAGATACTAATGCATCAAATAAGTGCGCTTGATTGCTTTTCAATTGCTCCAAGCAGCAATACAGTCGATTATTTGAAAACTCAAGGCTTAATTCATGATTCAAAGCCAAGCGATGCTCGCCTTCCAGAGCCGACTGAGCAGGATCTTCGAGTTTGTCATCGGCTTGGTTGTAGCTTTCAGGAATAGCATCCGGACGTTTCTTGCGGATGTCTTGTAAAACTTCGTTTTCGCCAATTTGAAATAGCCATGCGCGAAAATTTCTTTCGCTCCTCGCGCAAAAGGCTTCGCGATTCGCCCAAACCTTCAACCAAACCTGCTGAGAATAATCCATCAAGCGATTTGTATCGAAGGTTTTACGAGAGTATTTGCTCCTGAGGTAATTCATTAGGAAAGCGTTGTATGCTTTGAGCAAGCGTTCGAACCCCTGGTCAGGGGTGGGACCGCAAAACTGTTCCAGCTCATTCATTACAAGTTATCCTGCGTGTAGCATTGAGGAACTCAAGGCTGCTCTAGGTTAACTCTCTCAGGAAACCCTCGCAATCGTCTCCTGTGGATTATCTTAATATCCACGGTTGTACTTATAATTGGGGGAGTAGTAAGGCTTCTTGGTGACTGATTTGTGCGAGTATGGATGGGATTGATGATGGCCTCTGCAATGATTTGGGGATTTCACGGAGTACTGCAAGGAGCCGTATCCGTAGCTTTCGATGCTTGGGTTACGGTATTTCCGCGTTGGTGAGGAATGTGAATAGGTCTTTG
>JAUMAI010000706.1:3507-4046 GCA_032116775.1 Pirellula sp.
AACATGAATGGAGTAGTAATCGGCCGCGGATGCTTGTGAGGAAAAGTGGAAAACGCCGGTCGCAAAGGCTAGGAAAGCAATGTACCGTAAACTGTTTTGTAAGCTCAGAAACATATCAATCTCCATCAGGAAAAGAACATATAATCGCTTAACGGACCGTAAGAGACGGGACGCCAGCAGTATCTTCCTAATGCCTTACGAAGGTATTTCTCCGAGACTCTCTAAAAAATTTCCCTAACTTTTCCATGAGTCTATTTTGAACCTCTCTCGATAATCGTCAGTGATTAGCAGGCAGTAGTACCAAAGATCTCAGCCAAAAAATGAAAAATTGTTTGGCGAGGGTATCAAAAATCGTTTAAATTTTGAGAATTCTCTTAGTCAGATTCAATTCTCCGATACAACCTATTTGCCTGCCCCCTACATTAAAATAGGCGGTAAAGGCGATTCCATATCATTTAATATTGCAGTGAACGAAATAGGTAAATTCGCTTCAAATGTGAACTTGAATGGAGATTTTAAATTTAGTAAGGAATCTGTAA
>JAUMAI010000706.1:4056-4650 GCA_032116775.1 Pirellula sp.
GACTAAGACGAAGTCAAGCATCGCGTAAACCTTGATTGGCGGATTGGCTGACAGTTCTCGGGTCTTAGTGGAGAAATCGTACAAAGGCTACAGTTTAGGTGGTTGTAGGTACAGGGTTCCGTATCCAGCCAAACCGTAGCGTTGGTCGCCGATGCTGAAGTGAGTGAGATGGAGGAGGAGAAAATGGAGTTCGATTGGTCGGCCGTCGAGTAGCTCATGAATGAGAAGCTCAAGCGTTGAGTGGCACTATAGGAGCAAGGCATAAGTATTGCCTCTAATCGACGATAGCGGATGGATGACGGGGTTCGTTCATTCGCGAAACGATTTCTCAAATCGGTTGTTCGTTAATAAATGAGTTTGCCTATGGCTCATTTCGGGAAAAAGCCGTTGGAATCTTACCAATGGATGTCCAGTGGGTGCTGGAAGCGGCATTACCAAGTATCGCCGGACAGCAATTCGTTTCCCAAAACATGGCAGATTCGTAATGCCATGTTCCTTTTCAACAGATCGATGAGCAGCTAGTTTATGAGCGATGAGGATTAAAGCGAAGAAAAAGATGAGATTAACAATCCCACACTTCTGGTGGTTAATGAC
>JAUMAI010000706.1:4660-25954 GCA_032116775.1 Pirellula sp.
GTTATTTATTGCAAAGCTAGAGTGCTGTGATGAAAAGGTTTTATTTTTTACCGTTGAGTGCAGAGCAGTCGCCTAATCACTTACGTCCTGAATCGGAACGGCCTGATAAGCCCATGGGGTGGTGGTTTGGGGCTCGGCGCCTATGGGCAGGAAGGGTACTTTCGACCGCCGTGGCTGGAATGATGTCGACGCTAGCGCCACTTGACGCTCTGGGCTACCAATCGCCAGAGAAGGAGGCTTTGGAAATCATTCGGAAAAGCTGTGTAGATTGCCATCAAGCAGGCTCTACTTACTTTAGCGGTATTGAACTCGACGTTAGTCCAACCAAGCTCGTCGATCAAAAACTGGTGATCCCAGGTGAACCAGATGGATCTCGGCTCCTGCAGGTAATTCTGGATGGTAGTATGCCTCCAGCATTTGCACCAGCTAAAATTCAACGACCAACTCAGAGTGATGCGGATAAGATCCGTGGTTGGATTTCAGGTTTACAGGCAATTCCTGGCACCAAACTTATTAATCAAACAGCAAAGCAGGATTCAAGCAACTTAAGCATTAGAGATGATATTGAATCACTAAATGGCGCTGTTGCATCGCAAGTGGGTACCGTATCGGAAAAAAGATCTCAACTTCCCAACACTGCACAGTTGCTGGAACGAATCAAAGTCTACTTGGAGTCAAAGTCTACTGAAAAACAGCGAGTTCTCCGTTTTTTTATTTTTCGCAATCTTGCTCAGTTGAAAATCACTACCAATGGAAACCCAAGAACTCAATCCGCCGAAGATACAACCCGACAAGCACAAGCGGCACTTGTTAAGGCATTAAACAGTCTAAGTTGGAATACCGACTTTGCTACTATTGAAGAAGTAGATAATTCAAGCGGTTTGGTGTTATCTGTTGATATAACGACACTCAAGAATCGAGAGAATGGCTTCTGGACCGAAGAAGCAGAATGGGCCACTTTATTGGATTCATATCCTTATGGTTATGAAGTTAATGTACCTTCCTTTGCACGGATACAGGAACTCACTGGCAGTGGAATGCCGATTCTGCGTGGGGATTGGTTCATTGCGACCGCTCTACGACCGCCACTTTATCATGATCTGCTACAGATTCCGGAAGATGTCAAAGAGCTTGAGGAATTTCTGGGCGTGGATGTTGAGCAAAATATCCTGAAAGGTAAGGCTGTACGTTCGGGGTTTACTGATAGTCTAGTTTCGCAGAATGCAAATAGGCTCATCGAAAGACATGCGTCTCGCGATGGATATTACTGGAAATCGTACGACTTTTTAGCAACCGCAAAGAAGAGCAATATTATACGTTTTCCTGTCGGTCCAGAGTTTGCAGATAATCCATTCAATTCATTAGCATTCACTCATGATGGTGGAGAGATCATCTTCTCTCTCCCAAATGGATTGCAGGGTTATATGCTAGTCAACCGTCTTGGCAAGCGTATCAATGAAGGTCCCGGGGAACTTGTAAGCGATTTCAATCAGGTGTCAGGTAGTCCGCTGATTGTGAATGGTCTGTCATGCATCGCTTGCCACTCGCAAGGACTAATCCCTGCTCCACGAGATGAAGTTTTAGCCCACGCCAAAATTGAGGGAAAGGTACGGCAATTCGTGGCGAGATTGCATCCTGAAGATATGCCAGAGCAGCTGCTGCAGGATCAAAGAAAATACATGTTTTCCTTAGAACAGGTTTTAAAGCCCTGGGGTATTGAAGGTAAGCAAGTATCCGTTGTAGAGCCCGTAGGTTTTATCGCTAAACAGTTTCAGAGTCAGCCACTCGGTTTGTTTGAGATAGCAGCGGAATTGGATATTAACGCATCGGAGCTGAAAAATAGCATTCAATATAACAATAAGATGAAGGAGTTAGGCCTTCAGAGTTTAGTCGAGGATGGTGTTGTCAAACGCGAGGATTGGCAAAAACGTTTTGGACTTCAAACAGCGTTTCAAAGCGTTGTGTTGGAGATGGGGTTAGGGGCACCTTGGAAACAAGCGAAAGCTGGAAAAGCTAGAACTGAATAATCAATAAATAAGAGTATCTGCAATGAGTCACATCCATTTCAAAAAACATGCAATTCACATACTTTCGTTTACAGTAATGATCTTTATGACTACTGTCTGCAAAGCGGGCGAGGCCCTTTCATTTGCAATGGCAGGTATCGTCGAGGATGTAAAGATTCATATGGAATCCGGTGGGCAGTCGACGATCAATATCGGATCGTTTTCGGCGCAATCCGGTCTTGCTAGCGATACATATGGCAAGCGAATCGCAATCGAGTTGCGAGCGGAATTTGAAGCTGCAGGAATAAAGGTAGATGCAGCGTCGCTACAAACAATTGAGGGAAATTTTAGTATCAATCCGGAATCAGGTGCGATTGAGGTAAATGCCAAAGTCGTTGAAAAGAATGGCAAAACGATTCAAGCTATACGGTTTAGCGGCAAGGTAGCGCAGGATGTGGTAAATACTCAAAGCAATAAATCTGGCGTTGAGTTTGTTTCAGTAGCAGCAGGAGTGCAAACTCCTGAGCGAGTTACGGCTATTGCCACCAAGACGATCAAAGACGAAAGCGAACTTCTGATAGCCGCAGAGAAGACTGTTGTTCTCCGAGAGAATGAGTCGCTCGAATCGATTCTTGCTCAAGTCGAGGATGTTGATCTTACAGACGAAGCGATGATGATTCGGGGAAATTATTTGGTTCTCGAGCGACTTGGTATTGGTATTCGATTTCAGGAGATCAATCCTAAGGAATACCGAGATTCCCCAAATTTTTATGGAGCCTTAGTACCTCCGCGATCAACTACGGCACCACACTTTCGGTTGAATGAGGACAAGTCGTACATTATTCAAATGAAGAATTTCCGTAAAGATGTTGATTTGGCGACGAAGATTCTTTTCGATGGAATTGACACCACAGTATTCAGTGATTCGGAGTCCGATCGGGAAAGACTGCTTTGGATCGTGCCAATGCAGAAGAATGTTGCGGTGTATGGCTGGTTTCGAAACACAGAGCAGTCCGATGCTTTTCAGCTGGTTCCAGACGTTGATAGTGTGGCTCATCAATTCGGAGTGGATTCCAAGAAGGGGACTATACAATTGAATGTATTTGCTGCCTGGGATCCAGTTCGTAAGGATAGTATTCCTAAGGAATTCAAACGTTTGGTTTCAAGAGCCGCTGTTGGGCAGGGGGTTGGAATCGCCAATTCTGTGAAAAAAATCAAGATAGAGACCGGTATATTGCTCGGCCAATTGCTGGTTCAGTATGAGACTGAATCGAGGAGGGATTGATGGAAGATGTCTGGTACGTTACGCAATCTAATGATTGCCAGGGCGTGCGCTTGTGTAATACTGGGCCATGTCAGCAGTTCTAGGAAATCGTTTACACATGAATAATTGTAACTGGATTCTGCAGAGGTTGAGAGATGAAGGATGGCAGTCAAGATAGTTAAATAGTTAGGTATTCAACGAGTCATTAAAATGGTGGTAGAGCCTCTTAGGGAAATGGTATTTCCCTATTCGGAGATAGATCGACGAAGCACAGGTAGTGAGTGAGTGTCGCCGACATGTCGGTTCCACAGCCATCGGGAATTGTTTGCTACTGGTCTCTAAAGTTGCGGGGTTCGCAGAATGGCAACCAAGCGACTACATAAGATTGTTCGATTACTTAGCTGTGGATTCGAGTTCGTTCATCATGTCTTTTACGAGGTCGAGGATTTTGGCTTCAAAATCTCGTGTACGTGTGATCCGCTTTTGCCAATGTTGTTTTTGTTCTTCGGTGTTGGCTGCTTTTAATTGGTCTTCAGCAAGCACCAGTGCAGGGCCATAGAAACCGTTGGTCATTAGGACGAGCCAATAGTAATTCGGGTCGCCGAGTGAGAGATTGAAACGCTTTTCTTGGTCGTGGTATTTCAGGGCTTCAGCAACAAGGCCGATAAAACGATTTTGGATTTCGCAGCGTTTTCCTTCTTCCAGCATTTGCAATGATAAGGCAGCAATGGTTGACCAAAGGCAGGAGTGGCGTAGCGAGTGATTGAAAGGATCTGCATCCAAAGTCGCTTTACCCAACTGGAATAAATCCTCGGGTGGGGTATTCGGTTCCTGCCAGGCGAAAGCAAATTTACCAATGCGTATCAGCTGGTTATCAGGTGTTAATTCGCTGATTGCTGATACAAATGATTTCTGGCGGTCGTTGGAGCTAACGAAAAGTGTGACATCAAACACCGACTTCGGGAGTACGTCGTAAAAAGATCCAAGCCACCCTGTACTCGGGATTCCAGGACCAGATTTGCTTTGCAATTGTTGCATCGCGCTTGCCATAAGAGCGGTATTTTTGGACAGAAACTCGAAAGAGGACATCGAATTGATTTGATTGAAAAAGTCCTGGTACTTGAAAATGAAGCGAACGGCTGCAATCTGGGGTTTGAGTTCCGGCGATTCAGCTTCTAGCTGATCGATTAACTTGGTCGCAATTTCGATATTTCCGCTCACAGTTTCTACAAAGGCTAGGAGTAAGCGATATCTTACGTCTTTCTTAAATGCCTGTACCCCAAATTCTGCATCCAGACGTGCTGACGAAAGTTTGCCTAAAACGACATTGGTCAGGCAGCGGCGAATCCGTGCGAATGGATGAAATGGTTCGGCATCCAGTACCTGATCAAGAAGAGTGACGCAGCGTGTAGGAGTTGGAGCGATCAGCGCTTCTGCATAGATCATGTCATATTCGGAGAGGGACTTCGAGTTAAGAGCCTCTCTTACCAGCTTAAGCCCACGCTTGTCGTCTCTTCCCGTTAGTAGGTGGTCGCCAAGTATGAGCTGGTATTCCGCTTTTTCTTCGGCGGTTAGGTTTGCTTGAGTGAGCAGGTTTAGTGTTGGCTCAACTTTCGAGGTGTTTAATGCATGAAGATGGTCTCTAGCTAAAAGCAGAATTTCCTGATTATTCAGCGGTCTGAGTTTTTCGAGTTCCAGCATTAGCTCGACTGCTTGCGAGAATTGGCCGATTTCGCGGGCGTTGGCAGCGGCAGCGGTCATCGTATTCTGATGGGCCATTGTCGCTTGCTCACGAGCAATTTCTGCTTCCTTTCGCAAACGTGTTTCCCGAATACTGTTGCTGTTCATAATAATCGCCAAACCACTGCTGCTGACTGCTAGGACTAGCAAGCAAATAGCAAGCGCACTGGTGGTCGCACGATTACGTCTGGTCCATCTCCCGACCCGCATTGGAATAGTGTCTGGCATAGCCTGCAGTGGTTGGTCATCAAGCCAATTCTGCAATTCGTTTCGCAGAGCCAATGAGTCGACATATCGAGCATTTACGTCAAAGGCGAGTGACTTTCTGCATATAGCGACTAGTGGTTTGAGTTCTTTAGGTAACTGATTCAAAAGCGGATCTTGTTGAAGACTCCGGATTCTTGCCAGCGCATCTCCGAGAGTCAGCTTGCCAGTCACTGGAGGCTTGGAGGTCAGAATCTCGTAAAGGATTGCTCCCAGACTGTAGGTATCACTGGCAGGTCCGAGTAATGTCAGTTCGCCCTGTAGTTGCTCCGGCGAGGCATAGGAAAGTGTTCCCAGAAAGGTGCCATGTTCCGTTTTGGAATCCGAATCACTGCTTCCTAGTTTAAGGAGTGTTGATTGCGAATTAGGTTGATGGGCTTGGGCTGGTAAGGTATCTGAAATCGGTTTGGCTAAGCCCCAATCGACAATCAAGGTTTCGCCGAATTTTCCTAGCATGATATTGCTAGGTTTTAGATCGCGATGCAGGACACCTCGTTGATGCGCATAGGCGATAGATTCGCAGACTGCTATTAATCGTCGTACCAAGTCGCGCAACTGTATTCCAACCGGTTCGGTACTCTTTGATTTCAGAGCTTGGTGGTATTGTTGTATGTAATTGCTGAGGCTTTCACCCTTTATAAACCGCATCGCGTAAAAAGGGTGCCCCTGTGTGTCGTACCCTAGTGCATATATTGGAACAATACCGGGATGCTCCAGCTGGCCGGTTACCTCAGCTTCGAGTTTAAACTTCTCACGATAGAGAGGATCGTCTGCACAAGAGTGTCGTATTTGCTTCAGTGCAACGGTACGCGAAATTTGTCGGTCTTCTGCAAGGTATATTACACCCAGTCCACCTTCGGCATGTTTATGCAGGATTTGAAAACGATTCTTATCATCTCCGGTAACGGCGGTGCTTGGTGAGACAGTGGTAGACGGGTTAGCTAATCGAGAGTGACTAGAGCGTTGTCTAGGAATAGTTACGATTGACTCTGCGTTCTCTACGGAAAGTTGATTCAGAACGGATTGCATTGCTGGAGATTCGAAGAGGTCGTCAGCGTTCTCGACAGTCTGCTCGTTGATGCTCCTGCCAAATCGTCGTTCGAGCAGTTGTCGCAGTAGCTCAGTATCATGAATCGATAACCAATCCCGCTTGATAAGCCACTCCTCGATGGGGGTGTCGGTCACTGTGCAGCAACGTTCAAAAGCGTCTACTGTCTGTTCCTCTGTTAGCATTCCGTTTCGTAAGGCCAAAGCGACTAGCAGAAGATTACGATTCATAATGAAAGTCCGAACCATCAAAACATGGGAAATCCCGCGGTGATTCCGAGTATGCTCCAGCGCTGGGAAAGATGGGAAAAGTCTACTACAAGTGATGATGTCAATCCATAAAAATACAAATTACATGAGCAGTGATAGTGGTATTTCAAGTTGTTATTGGGTTACCATGCTGCTTTAGCCAAAAATGAAGCGTGCAACCAGGAAATGCCCGCAGAGCCGGCGTACTGGGCGCGAGTAGGCTTTGATTGATCATGGGAGCGACTGTGGAAATACAAGAATTGCTTGAGCGTTGTCGGCAGGGTGATTCTGGAGCAGAGCAGGAATTGGTTTGCTACTACATCTCGAGAGTGGCGGGCTTTGCGGAGAAACGAATATCGCCCATGTATAAAAGGCGATTTGACGGCGACGATGTCGCCAATAGTGTGATGAAATCGCTGATGCTGAGAATCCGCAAAGGATCTGTCGATTCTGAGGATGAGTGGAAGCTTTGGTGCTTGTTATTGACCATGACCAAAAGGAAGGTGAATCGAAGGATTCGAGAGGCTCAGCAGGCTAAACGTGATATTCGACGTGAATTGCAGCCCGCCGCATCTGAAGAGGTGTCGAGTGTCGAAATCGCTCAATTGATCGAAGATTCCTCAAATGAAACTTACGATAGCAGTGCGAGTTTGCTTGAGGAAGCAATTCTAGAGTTAGAGAAAACGAAGGGAGATATTGATCCGCCGAAGCATCGAGATGTTCTCGCGCTTTGCGTACAAGGTTTGCCCTACAAGGAAATATGTGACCAATTCAAGGAAAGGTTTGGGAAGACATATAGTCTTAAACTAATTCAGCGCCGCGTACGCGATATACGAGAAATGCTCATGGAACTGGCGCAACAGGAATCTGATTAGCCGATCATGATGTTTGAAAAAGTATTATCGACTATCCGCTGAATCGCAGTAGCTTGCGAGGTAAGACGATCGAAAATGGGACTTTACGGATGGCCGTTTGTCCACAGTCCAGCAGGTCAACTTGGTTTGGATTGAGTGATAGTTCGGAGATAGGCTCTGAGTCGTGCGTGGCTTCAATGCCCCGCGGTTGCATGACTTTAGCAGGTAGTACAGAGCTAATATTTTTCACGTAGATATATTGTGGTGTGAGGGCGCAGATAAGTAATTGTTCGCGACTACAATGGTCAGGTTGCTGTTTGCCAGCAATCACAAGACGATTGTGTGGTTCAGCTTTCACGAAACAAACAGGTTCTGGTTCGCGACTATGTTGTCGTTGACGGCCGACGATGAGTGAACCATATAAGGGAAAAGTGTTGCCAGGGGAAAAGCTGGAGTTTTCAACGTCCTGAACGGTGACCTGAACTCGATAAGCAGGCTGGCGAATTGCTATTCCAAATCTCTGTTCGTATTCCTCTGCAGTGGCTCCTTCACCTCGTCCAAGTCGCTCCTCTAATTCGCTAAGGGCTAATGAGTGATGAGTTCTGAGGATCGAGGTTGGCCACTGGAAGGCTGTTAGAAAGTTCTCAAGGCTGGGGCGACTGTGTAGATGAGACAACAGAATGTCGGGCGGAAGTTTTCGTATATAACTCCTTACATAGTCCTCCCAGGTGCCAATCAGCAAACCAATCGTGGTAGCAATCGCATCTACAATAAACGATTCTGGTGGTGGAGGTTCGATGCTTGCGATAAGTGAGCACAATTGCTTTGGAAGAGAACGCCATCTATCGGGTAGATCTGGCCCGACGACAAGTTGGTTCCGAGCAAATTCCTCGACCTTATCGAACCAATAATCTTCAGTACGGGAGTTCCAGGATGATGCCATAATCATTTTCTTTGACTCGAAAGAATCTTAGTTGCCTTCGAATATAAGAGCAAATTCTGCGGGGCGAAATGGGTAAGGGTTGGGAATGTCCATCATAAGTGATCGGCATTAACGAAACTGTTCTAAAAAGCCCGAGTAAATCGACATTACAGCGAATGGAGCCACAGCAATGATCATGCAAGCCACAACGATCACCATTGTTGGTAGGGGCATTTTAGCCTCTGCTTTTCCAATCGCAGTCTCCATCTGACGGAGGTGCTTCAGTCGCATTTGGCTGGCGCTCGTTCGGAAGAATTCCGCAGCTGGAGCACCGTGTTCATGTGCGATAGTCATCGTACGCAAAACGTCATCGAACTCCACGACATCGATACGAGATGCCATTGCAACGAGTGATTCATACATTGTGCGTCCGCGACTAACATCGCCTAAGAGTCGAGAAAATTCCATTGCTAAAGGATGATCCGGAAAGTCGCGAACCAGATCTTCAACGGCTTCCGAGAAGGTTCCACCCGCGGACATGGTCATGGCGAGTGTATCCATCGAATGTGGTAATAATTGTCGTATGATCCGGCGTCGGGTTGTTGCTCGTTTGAGCAAAGCAGAGATTTGATACCGATATAAAAGCCAAGCAATCACAGCAGTTAAAGATAAAAACCAGATACTGATCATTTGACTTTCAAAGAGAAAAGCTACTGCAATAGCGATTGCGAGAGATGAGAGCCAAGTTGCAGCCATGTATTCCTCAACAGTCCATGCACCTTTCCCCACGCCACTTGCTAGGGCTTTGGAGGTGTTTGAGGGAGAGATGAATAAGGTATTTACCAAACGACGAAGCCCTTTAGAGTTCGCTGGCAGTATTTTGTCATCGAGGAGCCAGGGAGTATAGATTCGTGTGGCATTTGCAAGCCCGACGATCCAAGGCTCCCAGCGTTTAAAGAATGCAGATTGCTTACGGAGTGTGATACGTCTATGGTCATCAATGTCCCAGCCATATTCGCTGGATCGCTGCGGTTTTTTCTCGAGCCATTGCAAGGGGAGTCGCAGCAGAAGAAAAGTAGCCAAGCCAACTAATGCGCTGGAAAACCATACCATACTGACAGATATAGGCTGGAAAGGAACGGTGAGCAGGATGGAAGTGGCTGTAAACATTGTCGATCTCCTAGGCAGAATCGTTTGTGTCGATGTCTTGTGTTGCTCAAATGAACTAGAAGTCTGGGGTTAGTAACTTGCGAGCCCAAGCTACACCGATGTAGGTTAAGCCAATGACGAAACAGAATAGAATCTGACCTATCATGGTGCTAAACAGCAGTGGGAATTGTTGAGGGTTCATCATCCAAAATAAACCAACGAAACCGATAGGCATTACACTAAGCATCGTTACTGTAGTACGACCGGCTGATGTTTTGGCCTCAAGTTGCTGCTCAGCTTGCCCAGCGTTTTGGAGTGTTTCGGTTACGCCAGTGAGCGAACCGACTAGAGAGCTACCTCGCGTCATTGAGTTATTTAAGGCTGTAACAAGTAGCGAAAATGCGTCTAACTGAAGACCTGCTCGAACCGAAGCGATAGCTTCCTTGAGTGGTCGACCACATCTTTGCTCATTGACGATGCGTCGCACGTAGCGACCCAGAGGTTGTGGTGTGCGGAATGCGGCATCGGTCAAAGCTTGACTCAAGGTCAGTCCACCATGGGCAAGATGTCGTAAGTCGGCCGAAAAAGATTGCACCTGACGTCGCAATTCAGATTCCCGACGCCCAACAACCCAATCAATGATACTAGGGCGAGCGTGAAATAGGATGATTAAACATAGGCCACCGATAAGCCAGCCGACATAATGTGTTGATATATAAACAACGAGACTGATGCAGCCAACTTCGATGAGTGAGAGCCAAAATCGAACGCGCATCTCCTGATATCCAATTTGGGAAAGTCTTTTGATGCGAGGTTCAATCTGTTTGTGGCCTAACTGCTCGATCGCTGGCAATAGCCAAAACCACGCAAGGTAAGCCGTTAATCCAGCGCAACAAGAACTAAATAAAAGAATCAAAATTGTAGAAGCATTCATGATAGCGCTCCAAGCAGACGAGCCGAAGAATCGGTTACTGGCTCTTGAAAGAAGATCTCAGGTTTCATATGCCCTTGCTGAATCATGCTAGTAGCAAATGTCGGTAGCAGTCCGGTTGGAACTAGGTGGAAGCCATCGGTCACAGCGCTGCGAGTGAAAAGAGGTTTTACTCTCACTTGGCCACTTTTAGGATCTACCTTTCTCACGACCTCACTTACCTCAGTTACGTAGCGTCTGCCACTATGGTGTCTTTCTAGTTGGACGACGACATGAAACGCTGAAGCGATCTGACGTCTAATCGCATCCGCGTGTAATCCAGATTCACGCACTAGGACCTCAAGTAGAGCCATAGCATCATGAGGAGTATTAGCATGGATTGTCGTCAGTGAACCATCATGTCCTGTGTTCATAGCCTGCAGCATATCCAAAGCCTCGGCGCTACGGCATTCACCGACAACGATGCGATCTGGTCGCATACGTAATGCATTGCGTACCAGATCACTTATTGAAACTCGGCCAGCCCCTTCACTGTTGCTGTCACGCGCTTCTAGATTCACAACATTGGGATGGTGTAGTTGAAGTTCGCGAGTGTCTTCTACGGTGACGATGCGTTCGGTTGCCGGTATCTCGAGCCCTAAGCAATTAAGCAAGGTTGTTTTGCCTGTGCCCGTCCCTCCAGATACTAAAATGCTTTTCTGTGCTCGTACGGCGCCACGGAGAAACTCAGCT
This sequence comes from Pirellula sp., assembly GCA_032116775.1. GTDB lineage: Bacteria > Planctomycetota > Planctomycetia > Pirellulales > Pirellulaceae > JAFLCP01. The sequence continues at coordinate 15,819 of JAUMAI010000706.1, forward strand.
ACGTTTTCGGAAATCGTTCCCTCGGCGACCAGCGCATCGAGAGAGAATCGACGTCCTGAAAACTTTCGAATGGTGAGACATGGGCCCTTGCTGGCCAGCGGACGGATTACGGCATTAACACGACTACCATCTCTCAGGCGAGCATCCACCATCGGCTGGGCGGTATCAATACGCCGTCCAACAGTCGCGACGATTCGTTCGATAACTGCAGTTGTCACCTCATCCGATAAGAAGCGACGACCCGAGTTTTGAATAACGCCATCTTTCTCGATGAAGATCTCATCGCTAGCGTTAACCATTATTTCCGAAATGGTCGGCATACGTAGGAGGTCTTCCAGCGGTCCGAATCCATAGAGAATATCCTTTACTTGTTTTTTGAGCTGTCTAAGCGATAGATATAGACGCGAATCGTCCATCATTTTGGAGGAGAGTCCGGACCAGGTATTCCAAAAATCCTGTTCGACCACTGCAATTCTTTCGGCTATAGATTTCTCGCTTCCGGAGAAAAGCGACCGAGCGCATGTATTGACTAACGACTGTAGTTCCGCTTCACGATCGGGAAGTTGTGATACCAGTTGCATCCACAAATCCGAGTTCGGTTGGCGCAAGTGATCGGTTCTGTCATTGCCGGATATTACGGTCTTTAACAGTTCATCGCGAATGCATTCGCCAGCTAGATGGTTTTGGCAGATACGATAATTCCCATCTACTAGGCCCACTTTTTTAGCGACAGCTTCTATTAGGCGTTCAACCTTCAGAAGCTCTTCGAATGATGAGGGGGCTTTCGCTGCATGGGATTCGATATCTAATTGACGTAGAAGTTCGACATGTACCAAACGCACGACTTCGTGTGTTTGTTGTGCCACCGCAGGAGTTTTGCGGTTTTCCTGGTGGAGCTGTTTTTCGAAGTGAAATGTGTAAGGGAAAATCGAAAAGGTAGCTAAATCAGATACATCGATGCTGTCTCCTGAGCAGATGGTTTCGCCATTGAATTCAAAACCATTAGGTCCTTGAGCATGGATAGTCCAGCCAGTGGTTGTCTTACGGATGGTGACCGCACATGGATCGATGAAGGGACCTTTTAACTGTATATCATTGTCGCTTGCAGATCCGATGTGGAATTGTCGTGAGACGCGAATAACACGCGGTTGGCTATCGAAAAGACTAGCAAAGCGGAGAAACATATTTCTGCCCTTGTCTGAAAAATGCAGTTGTACTGGGCTTGAATGTGAGCGTAGATAATTAAGTTGGAGTAAGCTTGTTATTTCCTCGCTGTATTCGCAGCTAGCTGGGCGGTTGGTTTCGCACCAAGTACTGTTGCGGTAACGCGATAACTGTCATCGTCTAGGTATTCGACGAGCCGTCTTCGTTCACGGCGACCCTTATCATCCGCTGTGTAGATCAGCAGAACTCCACCGTCGGAGTCGGATTTTCGTTGAGTGTCATATGAAGCAACGCGGAATGGGCCAACATGTTGTTCAGGTGCTGACTGATCCCCTTTCCGATAACAGGTAAAATAGAGCCACTGGCCAGGCTGGAGCAAACCTGCCTCGTTTTGTCCAAATTGATTGGCGGATAGCAGTAATGTCTCTTCCTTGCTGGTACCGAGTTCAACTCCGCCAAAGTGCTTTTCTTCGATCAGTTCACCTTTTTTGACACTCTGTCCGAGAACCCGACCAATCCAGACAAGTTGCTGGTCGCCAGGGGCTGGCTGAACATTCAACTGCGCTGTCTCACCACCCAGTTCGATCGGCGCAAAGTCCGCTTCTGTCAGGACATGGCCGATTGGAAGATCCGTTTGGAAAGAGAGATATGTTTGCGTGCGCATTTGACGCGAAACCGCTGAGGCATTGAGCAAACCGGCCATCACAGCTAGACCAAGCGGCAATAGTATCTTCAAGATCGAGTCTGGGGTTTTGCTACTTTCGCTAACAGCGGATGTTCGCGGCGTGGTACCTAGAGCTTGTGCTGACATGGAAATGAACCTCAACTAAATGGAAAGATCTCGTGTTCAACTACTGAATGCCCAAAATACTCGTATGATGGACATGGAAATCAAAGATTCTGCTGATGGCTTGGACAATAAAAAGATCGAGGCCGCTGATTTAATCGGGCGGCCTCGAAGCAGGAACTATATTGCAGGCGTAAAATCATCAACGACTTACGGTTGACTCTAAGTCAGGTTGGGGCGGGGGAAGTGTTTGCCTGACCCGCTCGCCCAGTAAGCTGGGGTTAAAGCTTAGTGGGGAGCGAAAACCGGAGCCGAGATTCGCCAGATAGGCATCACGTCCCTGTCGGATTGGCTGATTTAGGATCTTGAAACGGGATTCAACCGCGGTTCCTTTCATTTGCCAGTAGTTTAGGTCGAGTGAAGAGATCGTCGTCAAATCGCTGATGTGCTGTACGACATGGCCAAAGAACCATAGTTCTTCTGCTAGCAGAGCCAGTGACATAGCATTCTGCTTTTGCTCATGAATCCTTTCTGCTTGCCTCAGCGATCTTAGGGAGGTGGCCATGATTTCCTGCGATCTGCCCTGCTTTTTCGCGTATAAATGCATAAGCAGGTGATAAGGCAATTGAAAAGGTAAGGAATCCTGTTCAGTAATCTTGATACTTTCATTACATAGAGTCATCGCGGCATCATCTTTACCCAAAAGATAGGCCTCAATGGCTAATAGATACGATACCCTCGGGTCGCGTCTTTTCTCGACGGGTAAAGTTGCCAGCGAGATATTATCGCTTCGCCGTTCAGTGATCGAGATTGACGCACGATCAATCAGGCGTTGGATGATTCCGCGAAGTCGCTCTTGTTCCTGCGAATTAAGGTCTTTCCAGCTAATGAAGGCAAAAGGAACATCGACCCGAAAATCAATTAACTCCTTCGGTTTCTGCTCAACGGCAGAAGAAGACGTAGCGACAATAGGTTTAAGTTGTCCAACTTCGATCCTGCGGAACTCATCTCCTGCAGCGATTTGAATTGATCGGCTCAATGCCTTTCTTTCTCCACCTGTGGTTATTTCCGAGTAATTTACTACATACTCTCCAGGTTGAAGCTGCCAGACGGCAGGGTCGTTTTCGGTCGGAGCGTGACCGACGATGCCATCAACCCGAAAGCCTGGCAAAGCCGTAACAAAGACTAAGCAGTGGGAATCTGTTTGGGAAAGGTTACCAGTTGTCTTACTTAAGTTAGGATTGTCTTCGGCAGGAAACGCAGAAGGGGTGGGGTCGTAAGAAGATATTTCGCTTATAGTTGGCATAGTAATCTCATTTGCTACAGGATCTGTTGGGATTTGGGGAGGTTCTGAAGGCATTGTTGCTCGGACATCGCTTTCGCTTTGGCTTGAAGCAACCTGATCACGCGAAGGTGATTTCGGTTTTGTATCGCTTAGCAGTAATAGGCCACCACAGACCAAGACGACGCAGCTTGCAATAATCATTTGGTGGGTGCGAGATAGATGCTTAAAGTTTCTTAGCGGCTCTTTTAGCCAACCCGACCAGTCGAGCATTTTGTTTTCAAATTGAACCTGCGGTAGACGAGGGGGAAGCCCGAAATCTTCGAACGCTGAGGCATCTGCATCCATCAGATTCGAGCCATGCAGGGAGTTCACCTTGACTGAATTTCCACCCGAAGCGGATAGCTCCTCAAGTAGTTTCAGGGTCGCCTGGGCATCTTGCGGCCGTTCGTCTGGGCGTTTACGTGTCATGGATGACAACACGCTCAGTAAATCAGCGGGGCATTCCGGTAGCAATTGTTCTATTGCAGGAAGGTGTTCGCTGGTGGACGCATGCCAGCGGAACCAATGTATTTGTTCAGCACTCACTTCCTGGAGCGCGGGTGAAATACGTTTCCGCAAATCCCCTTTGCAGAGCAATTCGAGAATGACGAATCCAAGAGTATAGAGATCTGCCCTGCTCGTTACCTCGCCAAAAATCTGGGGGTTGAGCATTTCAGGGGCGAGGTGGGTGATCTCCTTGCCTGGAACCGATAAAGTTGATGTTTCGCGTAAACCAGGTGTAATACTAAGTTTCGCATTTCCAAGGTCATCTAGCAGGATGTGGGAGGCACATACACGTCCATGAACCCATCCGCGACGATGCAATACATCTAAGCCATAGAGTGCTTGTCGCAACATTTCTCGGGCATTCTGAAAGGTGAACGTCGCCGATTTCTTATGACGTAAGCGTTCCCCTAGCATTTGCAGACTGTCAGGTAACCATTCTAAAACGACTTCGTAGTTTTCAGGATTGAAATCAAGAACTTTGACTAAGTGAGTTGCGTTGCTTGCGGCATAAAAATTAGCTTCATCCAAGAAGCGTTGCTGCAATTCGGTGGTTCGCAGTTGCGAGGCATGAATACGCTTCACAACAACCTGGCGCTCGAATCTGCGATCTTTGGCAATCCAGAGTTTGGCTCGAGGGCCTTCGCTAATGATACCCTCTAGAACATACCGATCTTCAGGCTCTACAGCAGAAGATACCACGCGTCCATTACTAATCGTAACGCTGTTCGGAGCGGGGCGTCCTTGGCTGGCAAGCTGAACATCATAGATGCGTCTGGAATCGCCATGGCCGAGTATTTGGTAAGCCTCATCGACCAGTTTGATGGCTTGATCAAAAGTTGCCTGATCGATTTCACCGGTCTCAAGAACATCGCGAAGAAGTTGGAGGCGTTGTCTCCAGCCTTCTTCGATTTCAGGTTGGGATACTGCATTGCTTTTCAGACCCAGTCGCTGGTACATGTTCCGACCAGATAAATGGTGGATGAGGTCAAAGTTCGACTGAGCCGAGTTGGTAGGCGAAGTAGACATGTTCCGTTCTGTCCTATGCGTAAGCATTGTTCCCGTCAGATGTCGGATCCGTTGGGTTTCGGGCCCTGTGGATTTCGGGATGAAGTAATAGGCTGACTTTGTGAAATGCCCGTCTCGGTCACGATGTGGACAGAGGGCGTACAGATTGACTTCCATCAGGCTGCCAAGACGCAGATGTCCAGTCAGGGGCGAAAACCGGCATGTAATGGGAAGTCGAACGCAGTTCAGTCCCGCAGAAGCGTATTGTGTGAACAGGTGGATAGCATGGATCGTATGAGTCTTTATCGTCTTAGCCTACAGAGGATGCTCGCACCTATCCAGGATTTATTGGAGGATCCTGATGTTTCCGAGGTGATGGTCAACGGTCCGAAGCGGATTTATTACGAGAGAAAAGGGAGGATTTCCGAGTCTCCGCACTGCTTCGACGGAGAGCAGAAATTAATGGCCGCTGTGCTCAATGTGGCAGAATTTGTGGATAGACCATTGGGGCCGGAAAACCTATCCATGGATGCACGTTTACCGGATGGGTCGCGCGTTCATGTGATTTTACCTCCCGTCTCAAGAAACGGTATTTGCTTAACCATACGCAAGTTTCGAAACGCGGGGTTCTCACTGGAGGATTTAGTGAGGTTTAAGTCCCTTCAGGAAGAGGGAGTGGAGTTGCTGCAGCAGGCTATCGCGGATCATAAAAATATCATTGTGGCGGGCGGAACAGGTACGGGGAAAACTTCTCTGCTCAACGCATTGTCCCAGAAGATTGATCCTCAGGAACGTATTGTCGTGATTGAGGAGAGCAGTGAACTGAAGTTGCATCAGCCTCACACCGTCTATTTGGAAGCCAGGACAGAGGCCACCGAAGATGGTGCCGCCTTCACTGTCCGAGAACTGTTCGTCAACTCATTGAGGATGCGTCCTGATCGGATCATCATTGGGGAAGTCAGGCGCGGTGAGGCATTAGAGCTTGTTCAATCAATGTTATCAGGCCATTCCGGTTCCCTCGCTACAATTCATGCTAGTTCACCGCAAGCAGCGGCTACTCGTCTAGAAACACTCTGCCTTATGAATGATGTCCAATTACCGGTTTACGTGGCCCGGGCTCAAGTAGCCGCAGCTATTGATATCGTCGTACAGGTGACCCGAGCTGCTAATGGTCATCGGCAAATAACGGAAATCGCGGAATTAATGGACTTAGATGATCGCGAACGTTATCGCTGGTCCACGCTTTATCGAGCCTGAGGAATTGTCAACTGCAGTAATACAGATGGAGGCGTTTCATCCCAAGTGAGTTGAAGTGAACGCTCAATCTTACCTATGAGCCACAGCTTAATCGCTATGGCTTATTTCATTTCCCGGTAAGAACTAGCGCTGCGGAAAAATAAAAATATTTCGTGTGTCCACTGTCATAAGGCAGAGGGCATTTCATAGATGTAAGCCGAAACGATTCGGCTAAGTGTTCGAAGTCGGCAGACACATGAGAGCTGCAGGCTGGTTGATTCTTTAAGTTTTCCTGGGAGATTGGGTTATGTTACGAAATCTGAGTCTGGCGATTAAAGGTTTGCATCGGGATCAACGCGGTATTGGATCTGTCGAGTCCATTATCATGGTGGGCTTGGCTGTGATGGTGTTGTTCACCATCGGTAAATTAGTTGGTGTCGGTGACACTAACATCAAGAACGAGAACTCCCTGATCGGCAATCTTTTTAACTTGTCTCTCGGCAAGATCTTCGGATCTGGAAAGTAGTCCGTATGTCGATCCCAAGCGTGGATCGCTTACGAATGAATTCGATCGAAAAACGCCTCAGTGGCTAGTCCAGTGGGGCGTTTCTTTATGAATCTCGAAAGCAATATTCTTGCATAACTTGGTGAATCAATCCAAGCCAGTCTAAGGATTAAAGCAATGTTTGATTTCATATTTGTAGCTAATCATATGAATCAGGTCTCATCGCTGGATATTTTGAATATTTTTGCTTTAGTCGCCTTTCTAGGTCTGTGTTGCTGGAATGATTTCAAATATCAAGTCATTCCCAATGCATTGAACTATAGCTTTGCCTTAATCGCTTTTTTGATTTCAGCAATTCGGTTTGTACTCCAACAGTCGATGGATTCAACCTCGGCCGTCGGAAATATTTATTCCTCTTGGCCAAGTCCGGAACAATCGTTACTCGGGTCTGGCGTGTGTCTTTTTGTTACTGTCGCTTGCTGGCGTTTAGGAGCCATTGGCGGTGGTGATGTCAAGTTGGCAACAGTCGTTGGCGGTTTCCTAGGGCCATGGGGTGGGCTTACAGCGCTGGCTATTTGCCACATCCTTGCGTTGGTAACCGTAACTTGTGACCTGGCATCACGGCACTTTAAAACTCTTCGTGTGCGGCAGTTGCCAACAGCACAGGAGCTCAAGACAGATCTGCAGCGACAAGTCCCTATGGCGGGATTCTACGCGCTGGGCGTAATCGGCTACTTTTTCGGAGGAGTTATGTCATGAAGAGTTTCTGTTTAAACAGGACTCGTCTAGTTCGATTTAAGCGGCGAGGAATGGTTGCCGTGGATGTCGTTATGACGGCCGGAATGTTGACTCTAATTTTCGGGGCGATCTTTGCTTTGACAAGAATGATTCTGGGGCTGTACTTCGATACGAGTTACTCAGTAGCACAGAGGCCATGGTTGTAAGATGAAGTCAATTACGAATAAGACTATGTTTTGGCAATCGAAATGTCCGTATCGTTCGGTAAAAGTGAAGCGGCGTGGAGCGGGGCATGCCATGACACTCGTCATTGCTCTGCCGTTCTACATGCTTGTTTCCGTGTTTGCTATTGAGATGCTGCTGCTCTTTGTGTCGCATATAGCCCTTTTGTCAGCGACAGACCGAGTGGTGCATCAAGTGCAAGATTGGCTGCCCCATCGGACTGCATTGCAATTAAACGGTCGCAGTTTAGAGAAACAGGTTCATCGCGAGGTATGCAACTCATTACTCCCTTACGCCATAACTCGTGACAATGGGGAATCAGCGGAGTCGCTCAAGCAAGAAATAGAAAGACAGCTGCAAGAAACTCGACTAGATCCAAAGATGGTTCAGCATTACGGCAGACGCTGGGAGAGGATTTATGTCTCAACCCGAGTCAAGTTGGGTTCTCTAATTGGACAGGGACCATACCGAAAAATGCCGGTGACTATCGAATATGATGCACCACTTTGGACGCCATGGTTTAGCGGTATTTTTGGTGTCCCATCACAAACCGGGTCAGGCATTTATGTGTATACGCTTCGTCGCGAAGTCGAGGTTCCAATTTTGATGAGTGATTGGCAGAGAACACAAATTGGAATTCCGTATGATCCATTTCGGTCACGCCACTAGTGCCACTCCACAGAGCAAATAACGTATTGGGGCAGACGATGACTAAAACCTTCAACTTGAACCGCCAGGTAATGAGAACATATCTCAACTTATTGAACCATGACAATCGCGGCTCCTTTGCGGTTGGGCATATATACTGGGTCGCCGTATTTTCGGCCCTAATCGCGATGTTGTTCAATATGGGTTTTTCCACGAAAGAGAGGAGTGAAATCCAGCGACCGGCAACCGCCATTAGTCATCCGGTAGGAGTCTGGCGAGCAAGAGGCATGAATGTACTTTCAGCGCATCAGCATTTGCAAGGTGAAGTTGTGTCACTGATCATCATTCATCATGCTTTGGGTGGAGATGAGCTCGATGCCAATAGGGTAGGGGATTCGCGAAGAGAGGACCGAAGGTTAGATAAGGCTTGGCGAACTGCTGTTGCTCTGGGCGCGAAAACGCCACATTACCGAGACGTCCGGAGCGAGGTGCGTGCAGGGGCCATGCTGTTGAGAGCCAATAAAAATCTGAAAAATTGGCTCACTTTTGTGTATGTAACCAAGGCGACTGCCAAGGTAATGCAGAAATTTCCTAAAACGGCTGCTGCTGGTCTTGCGCTTGAGAAATCGATGGATGAATTGGAGAAACAGATTGGTAGGGAATGGAAAGCGCTACGTAATCTTTATCAGCGTGCTGTTGAAATGTTACCGCTTAAGCAAGAGCTTATGAGTCGCTACCTTCCGGCGGCGCGAGATCAATTGCGGCGAATTATGGAGTCTATTCCAATTCTAACGCAGAGGACTGCCGACATCTTAGCGGAAAGATACGGAGTCAAAGTATTCATTCCCCAGAAGGATCGAAGCCTGCCAGTTGTTAAGGATCCATATGCGACCTTGCAAGGACCTCCTCCCGGTTATGTTCCCCCCAAGGATTGTGATTGCCCAAGTGTACCTGCTGACAATCCTCGATACCAAATGGTTAAGACTTCGCAGTTGGCACGAGCGTCTTTCCCGTGGGTCGTCTATCATCGAGCTGCAATCATGGGAAGACTCCTGTTCAAGGCGCCATTGTCGAACGCTGCATTGATCTATGAAGAAGAGACAGCTGGTCAAGCAAGGGTTGTTCTTGATCGACTACAAGCTCAGCGAAGACTTGGACTTTATGTTTTACCTGGCAAGATTGCGCCCGATAAGGGATGGGAAGATTGGACATTCGCAGAGAATTCTAGTAAAGCGGATGGTTACTTCACTTCTATGGTGCTTACCGGTCAACCTTTGGAGTCACCTGTGGGAGCACCTTTTATCTTTGCAGAGCCTAAAGACAAGCATTGGGTACGTTGGGATGCGGTGATGCTCATCAATGACAATCGTCAAAGTAAACCGAAGAATCGTATTGATTTACTTGGTTGTAAGAGGATCGTTCCAGATGAGCAGGCAATCGTTGGTTATGACACCCTGGCTTGGGATCAGTCTCGTGGCCGACTCCCCGAATTGGTCGCTGGTGGTTGGAGGAATGTATTTCCACGAATTAAGAATGGCTGGAACTACACACCATCTGTAGTTACCGATTATCAGAATCATCGTATCAAAAGTATGACGCTACCCAAATGGGCGGCCTCCATTCGTGAAGTCCTTCCCAGCAAGCTCGCACGTTAGGCAGAGAAGCAGTCGAAATATTTTGTGAAGAAATTATCGTAGATCAAAAGGTGAAGTCGTATGTTCTTCAATAATCAGAATTCCAGTCTGGTAGGTGCTCGTCACGGTACGACCGCTGTTGAGTTGATCATGCTGATGCCGGTAACAATCGTGATTATTCTCGTGTCGTTTTGGCTTACACGAGTTTATTCCGCCAAACATACGGCTTGGACCGAATCCTCCGTGAAGGCGTTGGCGAAAGCGCAGGAAGTCAATCACACCGGTAATCAGCATGCGACATTAACGATTCCTATAGCCCAGCAGACCGATTTAGCTTATTTTCTTTCTCAATGGAAAAGTGCGAAA
>JAUMAI010000707.1:0-11912 GCA_032116775.1 Pirellula sp.
TCTTTTTCCGGTGTGTCGATGATTTCAATTTCGATCGAAGGAGATCGCGTGACATTCGGTTCGGGTTGATTGCTGCCCGGCTGAGTGCGATTGTCCTTTGCGATCGCGGTCAAGATTATTTTTTCGCCAGCCTGTAAACGCCACTTTGATAAACGAACTTGAAATTTCTTGGCCCATGGTTCGCGAATTCCATCCGCCTGTTCAAGCAATGAAAGTGTCTCGAGGACGAGATTCCCCTTGGCGATTTCCAGATCAACATTGGCGAGCCCAAAGTCGGGATCGCGAGCGTCGATTTCGATGGTGATGGAACCGCGAGGCGAAGATTGAATCGTTTTTTGCTCGCCTGCCGTCATGCGGATTTCTGGTGCGTAATCACCAATAACTCGCAGCGGATAAACGATTGGATCGGGGGCGGCGTTACCAGCAGGATCAACGGCGCGTAATGTATAGCACTCAGCTGTCGGATTCTCCCGTTGGCTATTGAGGCGTAGCAAAAACTTTCCGGTTAGGGCACTCTCCTGCTGTTCTAGTGTCAGCGTTCGCAAGGTGCGCTGCGGGCGATTGTCGGGCGATAAGCTGTGGAATTCCACGTAGGACTTAGCCGCTTTGCCATTGAGTGCAGATGTCAATTCAACTTCTGTACCTTCGATGGCCTCAATCGATCCATCCGAGATTTGTTCGCTAGGAGGTAATTTCGTGTAGGCGGGGTAGGTCAGTTTGATTTTCTGAATGGATAATTGAGGGAGTGGTGTTACCGTTAATGAAAAGGGTCCGGCAACCGCATCACCAGCTTCAACCCAATACTCCACATCTTGTTGAACACCTCGTCCATCCGTAGTCAGTAACCCTTGATAGGATGATCCAGCGACGTCTGCTGTCAGTTCAAGTCGCTGGTCGAGAATCTGTTGATCTCGGGATGTGTATCTAACAGTCACTTTCTCATCGCTGCGCAGGCCATTCACTTTGACTTCGATAGTGCAGGGAAGTGATTGAGGAATTACGGCTGAACCTGGAGAAACGTATTGGATACGTACTCGGGCTGGAGCCGCGATCGTCCGCCAGGGAAACAAGACTCGCTCGGTAGTAACCCAAGCACTACGCGGAGCGCACAGCGAATACAAACTGAGGAACACGGTGCATAGAATTGCAACGGCAATCGAAATCAACATGGGTCGACTATCGATGAGAGCCGCTGCATCATGTTCGCGAAGTTGAGCGACCGCTTGTCGGCCAACCGCTGCGACCACTCCGCGCGGTGCGGACTGAGGTTGATGTTTTAGTTCCCACCAACTGATCAGTCGATTCTTGAGTTCCGGGAGAGACTGCTCAACCACTTTCGCGGCATAGAGGGGATGAATTTTGTAAAGGATCAGAGGAAGGATATGTCGGACGAGCCAATAGATGGATGTGCTGACCAAGATGAGCCAAAACAGATAACGAGCGAACGTTGGCAAGGTCCAGATCCAGTGATCCAGAATGATGGCTGCGACGAGAACGCCGATCAAGGAACACCACCACCAAGCCAAACTCGTGGTGGCTTCCAGCAGTTGAATTTGGCGAACTGTCTTTTGGAGTTCCTGATGCAACCAGTCTGTGAGTGTACCTTTCTCTTGCCGCAACTTATCCCCGGATGGATCGGCACTCGAAGGGCCTGGGTTGGCTGGGCCGAGCGATGAGGTGGCTGAGGAAGTCGACATGGTTTCAAAACCGCGAAACGAGAGAAGAGCTGGACTGGAACAGCGGAATGACACGCGGCGTCGTGAGTCGTACGAACGGGTGGTGTACCGCTATGACGAACCTATCAAAAATTATACCCGGAGAAGAGGGGGATTCACTGCGGAATGCCCTGGGAATTCCGGCGAATATCGAAATCGTCTAGTTTCCCCCGCAAAAGCGGCGTATGCTCAACGCTTTCCGGTTTGAAAAGCGACTTAGAAGAATCGTATAGGTTGGAAACTTAGTATGTCTTGCTCGAAAAAAGGTGGTTTGGGAAGTGTGGGGGGAGTGGCAGAGTCGGAGATGTCTTATGTCCATCTGCATCCCAGCGACCAAGTGGTGGTTGTAACCCGTCCGTTCTCCAAAGGCGAAACCTTAAATGTTCGTGGATCAGCGGTCGTGCTCCGCGATGCCGTACCGGCGGGACATAAACTGGCGATAGTGCCGATCGAAAAAGATCGGCCTGTTTTCAAATATGGTTGGGGAATTGGGCTGGCCAGTCAGGCGATCGAAACCGGGGAGCATGTGCACAGCCATAATTTACGCTGTGACCATCAAGTCGATTTAGAGGCACTAGCCACCGAAGTGCCACCTGCACCAACTCCGCGAGTCGGTGAAACATTTCAAGGCTATGTCCGCGCTGATGGACGCGTCGGGACTAGGAACTATCTAGCGATTATCTCATCGGTGAATTGCTCCGCCTCAGTGGCACGGCATATTGCAGATCGATTTCGCGGCGATGAGTTATCTGCCTTTGGGAATATCGATGGCGTCGTGGCGTTGAAACATGAAGGTGGCTGCGCGATGGCATTTGATGGACTAAAGCATCAAATGCTTAATCGAGTCTTGGGTGGATATGCCAAGCATCCCAACATCGGCGGCTACCTGCTGGTTGGCCTCGGTTGCGAGCAAGGATCCTTGGGGCATCTGATTTCAAGCCAGAGATTGGTATCTTTGCGCGGAGCGGATGGCAAGCCGATCGGACAATCAGGAACTGAAATCCCCGTACTGTCGATGCAGGATGAGGGGGGAACTCGAAAGACAATCGAAAAGGGAGTGGAGTTAGTCGCTGGGCTTTTGCCTAGAGTCAATGATGTGAAGCGGCAAACCGTCAGCGCCAGTCATTTGATGGTTGGTTTAGAGTGCGGCGGCTCAGATGGATATTCGGGCGTTACAGCAAACCCGGCGGTCGGAGCATGTGCTGATCGAATTGTGGCTGCAGGTGGAACGGCGATCTTATCGGAGACTACTGAGATCTATGGCGCCGAGCACTTGCTGACGCGACGCTCCAGGACCCCTGAGGTGGGCAAGAAACTTTTAGCATTGATCGATTGGTGGAAATGGTATTGTGGGATTTTCGGGCAAGAGTTCGACAATAATCCTTCGGTGGGAAATAAGGCTGGTGGTTTAACCACCATTGCCGAGAAATCTTTGGGGGCTGTGGCCAAGGGTGGCACCACCATCTTGGAAGATGTATTCGGTTACGCAGAGCCGGTCACCACGAAAGGCTTTGTCGTGATGGATAGTCCTGGCTACGACCCTGCCAGTGTTGCCGGAATGGTAGCTGGGGGGGCTAACGTTGTCTTATTCACCACGGGTCGAGGTAGCTGTTTTGGCTGTAAACCGGTCCCAAGTCTTAAAATCGCCAGCAACTCGCTGCTCTATCACCGGATGACTGAAGATATGGATATCAATGCCGGTGAGGTGCTCGAGGGTAAGACGGTCGATCAAGTGGGGGAGGAAATGTTCCAAAAAGTCCTCGAAGTCGCCAGTGGAAGCCTCACAAAAAGCGAATTATTAGGGCTTGGGGATGACGAGTTTGTGCCTTGGACGGTCGGTCCCACCTTATGATCGCTTTTCAGCGGCGTTTTTCTTGGTAGATTCTTGGGGGCAGCTGTTTTCCTCTTCCGTACGACGTTTTAGCCGGGGATATTTTTGCGATGGCATATGATGTAACTTTGATCACTGGGGATGGGACTGGACCTGAGCTTTCCGAGGCAGCCCGCAAATGCGTTGATGCCACCGGCGTAAAGATTAATTGGGACATACAAGAAGCTGGCGTCGATGTGATGGAGAGATTGGGAACACCGATTCCTGATAGCACCATCGCTAGTATTCGGCGAACCCGCTGCGCTCTGAAGGCTCCTATCACGACTCCAGTGGGCACTGGCTTCCGCAGTATCAACGTTTATCTGCGTCAGGAATTAGGGTTGTACGCCTGCATTCGTCCATGCAAGTTGTACAAAGGTGTGCGAACCTTCTTCAAAGATGTCAAAGTTGATTTCGTGATTGTTCGCGAAAACACCGAAGACTTATACGCAGGTGTAGAGTTCGAGGCCGGTAAGCCTGAGACTCAACAGTTGATCGACTTCATCAATGGTCTTCCTTCCGATCGAAAGATCAAAACCAAAGGAAGTGAAACCGGCGTTTCGATCAAGCCTATAAGTGTTTCCGGTACAGAGCGAATTGTACGATGTGCATTCGACTACGCTGTGCAGAATGGTCGCAAGAAAGTTACCGCTGTGCACAAAGCAAACATCATGAAGTACAGCGATGGTTTGTATTTGAAGACAGCTCAAAACGTTGCTAAGGAATACCCTGGCATCGAATTCGAAGATCGTATTGTCGATAACATGTGCATGCAGTTAACTCAGAAGCCTGAGTTATATGATGTGTTGGTATTGCCGAACTTGTACGGCGATATCGTTAGCGACTTGGGTGCTGGTTTGATCGGTGGTCTGGGGATTGCTCCAGGAGCGAATATCGGCCCGAATGGTGCGGTTTTTGAAGCGACTCACGGAAGTGCGCCGAAGTACAAAGGGCAGAATAAGGTCAATCCAACCGCCTTGATTTTGTCGGCGGTATTGATGCTTGAGCATTTGGGCGAGAAGGATGCAGCAACGCGTCTTGAAAATGCAGTCGCTGAGGTGATTGCCCAAGGTAAAGATGTCACTTACGACTTGAAGCCACATCGCGATGATCCAACCGCGGTCGGTACCAGCGAGATGGCAGATGCGATCTGCCGCAAGTTGTAAAAAAGTATAAAACGTCCAAAGGGATCGGCCGCGATATCGCGGCCGATCTTTTAGGCGTATCCCTTGACGGTGAGATCGGCTACCGCCAAAGCTCAAGTTATTTGCTAACGTTCTTGGCTCTCAATAAGTAGTAGGCGAAGTGGTCAACCAAGCGTTCTGCCTGGAAGGTTCATTGCCGAGTCGCTTGGTTTCTTCTCCACAGCTTCAGCCTTGTTCGAGTTTCTGTTTCAGGTCACTGCATGTCCGATCAGGAGCGGGATTGAACGTATGAAATCCGCTCATCGCTGGCTCACTTGGCTAGATAATCGCACATCGATCCGTTCGTTGCCCTTCTGGCAATGGCCATTGATTGTCTTATTTCGCTGGACGATGTGGCTGGCCAGCGGTGGATATTTTCTTGCTACATTGATTCGAAACTATAGCTTTGATCGTGGCTGGGCAACTGTTAAGCGCGCTACGATCCCCGTGATATCGATCGGCAATGTTACCGCAGGTGGGACAGGCAAGACTCCCGTCGTAGCTTACTTGGCTCATTTATTTCGGCGAAAAGGTATTCGCGTCAGTTTGGTCAGTCGTGGATATGGAGCTACGGCAGGTGCCGTTAATGATGAAGCTCTAGAGCTCGAACGCCAACTACCCGATGTACCGCATATACAGAATCCAGATCGCTTTGCTGCAGTTCAGCTAGCGTCTGAAGAATTAGCAGCCCAGATCGTATTGCTAGACGATGGGATGCAGCATCGACGATTGCATCGAGATCACGAGATTGTTTTGATCGATGCTACAAATCCATTCGGATTTAATTATCTATTACCGCGAGGTTTGCTGCGTGAGTCTTTGAGCGGTCTACGGCGAGCGACGATCGTGATGCTCAGTCGAGCGGATTTAGTCTCTGCTGAAGAGCGGTCGCGAATTTGGAGTGTGGTTCAGCGATACGCGCCTCAGGCAATTGCATTGGAGTGCAACCATCAACCAAGTTGTCTGCAGCGTTGGCCTCAGCGTGCTGAATCGCTCGAGCTTTTGCGTGGTAAAAAGATCCTGGCTTTTTGTGGGATCGGTAATCCAAAGGCTTTTCGTCAAACCCTTGAAAATCTGAATTATCATGTCGATGAGTTGCTTGAGTTTCCGGATCATTGCCCCTATGACCGCGCTGAGGTAGAGCGTTTGCAGCACTGGGTGCGCGAGCATGCAGCGCGAGTGGACGCCGTGGTCTGTACAGCGAAGGACATCGTGAAATTGCAAGTCGCAAGCCTTGGTAGCTTGCCTCTGTTTAGTTTGCAGGTCGAGCTACAATTGACCTCTGGTCGCGATCGGTTCGATGCCTGGTTCGAACAATTGTTAACGCAGCTGCCGCAAGATGACTTATGGGAAGAGTGACGCTGCTGTAGTGTGGGATGATCGCTAGGTGTAGGTCCAGGCGTCGTCGTCAGTCTATAGGTGACGTTTGGGTGTGCGAGGATTTTGGTTTGGTGTTCCGTATAGCGCTGATCGAGACAGTAACGCATCGATGAAAGGTCGCGCTACGGTTCGATGAACCGAGCTCGCCAAGTGGTAGCACAGGCGTCGGTCAATCAACGTTGATTTCGTTGATCAAAGGAAGTTTTCGCGAAGCCCGCAAGATAACTTCCTGAGCTAGTTGTTTGTGATAGAAGCTGCGAACACGGCCTTGCAGATAGACAGTTTCGCCTTTTTGTTCGACGTGTACCTGCCGGAGCTCCCAAATGGGGCTTTCGGCGAGGACTTTTCGGACTTTGATTAGTAAGTTGTCTGAGCCTGCATCAATCACGACTAGTTCCCTCCTCAACGAGAGCCGAGGCGACAGAATCTGTCATCTGCTGGGTACGGCAATTCCACTCCGTTGCCGCAAAATCGAGAGAACTTAGTTACCCGGTTTTGCAGCTTCATTTCTGCTCACGTTTTAAGTATTTCAGTCTTGCTGTCGAAAGTCTGCCAGTTAAATCAGCTGGTTCCAAGTTGAGTGATATTGTCTAGCGAGCATTCGCTGATCACTAGTTGTCAATCTCAGCTTGGAAGTGCGAGCTTGGTAGTTAGCCAGGCTTTGAAATAGGGGGCAAATTGCGAAATATTCAGCGACTGAAACTGCCTTGAACCGGCCGGCTTCCTGCGTCCTTTGGCTCTCAAGCCCAGCTTAGCGATTAACTGCACACGGAAGTGCGAATTACGTCGACTGGTGAGAAACGAAGTGGAGACAAAGCAGCCTTGCTAGGTTCGTCTTCATAGTTGTTATCAAATACGTATTTCGATGCGTATTCCTAAAGGTCTAGGCGCTGATCCCTGCACTCTGAGAACCCGCACTCTGGCAAGGGTTGTTTTCCGCTTGAAGCATCATCGTGAAAGCCAGCAGAATCACAGGTAAGCAGCACTAATGGTTAGACTACCTCTTTGGCCGTAGGGTTGTCAAGCATCTTCAGCACAACCGTTACAACCGGTAATCGCTTTTCTTAGTAGTACCTCCCAGCGATGACAACTCTTTGACGCGCTCGGAACAGAAACGTACCGTCCCATAATGGCCTTGCTCTGCCAAAAGCGAGGAAAAATCACATTACTTTATCGTGCCGACTTCAATGATCGAATTTTTATGCACCTTGGCCGGAACTGTCATGGGAATGGGGCTTGGCGCCATCCTCGCGCAGCAATTCCGCGCCAATACAAGTGCTAGCAATAAGCTTGAAGCTGAGCATATGCGTCATTTGATCTCCCATTTGAGGAGTATTGTGACGGGGATGGCTGCCGGGGTGGATATGCACCAAGGTCGCATCCAAATGGTCAATAACACCTTAAATAACATCGATGCCGACAACCCAGCGGTTATGGAGCAAGCGATCAATGCGCTTCTAGAAGCCAATAAGTTGATGCAGGATCAGTTAAGTGATGCACAGACGCGAATAGCCAAGCAAGCTCAAGCGATAGAGAAGGTTACCGCCCAGGCTCGTACCGACGCTGTGACTGGAGTTGCCAATCGCCTGGCCTTTAACGAAGCGGTGGATGAGGCGATCTCAAGCTTCAAGAGCGAGGGGCGTACCACTACCCTGGCAATGCTCGATATCGACTTCTTCAAGAAAATAAATGACACCTACGGACATGCCGTTGGAGACGAAGTCCTCAAGGCGGTAGGGGATCTGCTGCAAGAAAAGCTCCAAGGTCGAGGTATGGTGGCTCGCTATGGCGGAGAGGAGTTCGCTGTCCTGTTTGCCGGTTGTCCAGCCGCTTGGATGGTGCGAATCGTCGAGGAAGCACGAAAATCGGTCGAGGATCACGTAGTTGCAACCGATCAGGGTAATATTCGAGTGACCTGCAGTGCCGGCATGGCTGATATTTGCGATGGCGACACGGTAGCAACCTTCATCGACCGAGCCGATCAAGGGTTGTACATCTCCAAGCAGAATGGGCGCAATCGTGGGCATTGGTGCTCACATGGAAAGTGGTTGCCCATGGAGCAAAGAACGCTGGAGATGCTCTGGCATCCGCTCGACCCAGCGACCGTAATAGCTCTGGATCATCAAGGCAGCAAAAAAAATAGCAGTCCGAAGCCTGATTTCACTCCATCTTCGAGTACCGAACAGCCGGATACTCGACGAGAAATGGCTGTCGTGGAAATAGCGAACGAGTGCGTAGAGATCGCCGGGAAGGCAACGGTTTCTTCCGAGAATTCGTCGTCAGAGGACAAGCCAAAGCCGCGTCGGGGAAATAACGATCGCCCCTGTCTACTGCAAAAGGTTATTGAGCACGATCAGTTTGTGGATTGTCTGAGTCAGTCGCTCAAATCAATGCCAGAAATGGGCGAGCCGGTCTCGGTACTGCATATACGAATCGTAAATCGCCAAGAACTGCTGAAGAAATTTGGTGAAGATGCCGTCGCCCTGTGTGTCGAGTCTTTGCTGCAGGCAATACGCTACAGTCTGCGTGGTGTTGATAAGATTGGGTGTACAGCTAACGGCGATTTCGAGGTTCTCATGGAAGGGCCGATGATTGAATCAGTCTGCTACCGTGCTGCGCGAATCCAATTGGGTTTGAACAGTGCTAATGAAACTCTGGCTCTGTCGGAAATGCGAATTCAAATGGCAGCGATTTCCTCGCTGCACGCCGATAGTCCCGCCGTAATGCTTGAGCGTATCGACGCAGCTTTTGCTTCCGACGTTGACCGCATCAAGCCCTGTATCTTGGTGCATGATGGGGAGCAATTAAGGATTGAGGCACATCCCCTCATGGTGCTTTAGTTTTCTTTCGATCTGATCCTAGATCTGTGCACTAATTCTCTCGCTTCAAGGATGACGAGTTTTGCAAGCTGAAAGGGATCGTCCGGCTCGCGAACTGGTAAGTCAAAGCGACTTAGTATCGACGTTTTGAGTTGCTAGCACATTATCGAAATGTTGGTAAATCCCTGAGAAATCAGCCATTTCAAAGCTCTTTTAGAAAAACAAAAAAACTCGCCTTGACCTAGAGGTGAGCCTCTTCCTATTCTCCCTCCTGTTGATGCGGAACAGCAAACAGGTTGTGAAGTATCAATGAGCAGTCTTGACTGCGGAACTGCATGATGCGGTTCAAAGAGTAGGAAACCTGAAACGGATTTTGGGATAGACCTCTCTTGGCGGAAAAGATAGTCTCAGATTGTGGTGACGATCGCAGGACGTGAAAGTCACCTACTTTCTAACATGACTCCATTTCGATGCGGAATGATTCACAAAAATCATCTTCGATCGGATGGGTTGAGAAATAGATAAGTCGTACAATTAGCTCCCGGATAAGTCGCGCGCAGTCCTCCGCCCCCCTGGGACTCGTTCACATCCGGGAGCTTTTTTTTTTTTCTTAAAACGACTGTGCTTCAGGTGCTCCAGGGTATCAGGCCGTCAGAATATTTTGCCTGATCGTTAGTGTCTCTGCACCAGACAGGCTTCGCGATCGCTACAATCCTTCCTTGCATTCAAGCGATGGAGTCCTTGCGTCGAAAAGTTCGATCAACCCTCTGGTGGTCAAATAAAAACTCTTTTGGCTTGATTTAAGGGCTAGGAAACGGTCGCGAGGGATTCCTGTCCATGCAACCTTCCTGGTGCTTTCTGCCGTTCCCCAGCTATCTCTTGTTGCTCGTTATTGCGTGTTCACGAACAGCTTCGCCCGGGGTTGCAGTGGCCCAGTCAGCGAGTTTCGAGGGGACCTCTGCGACGGCGACTCCCACTGTCCAATCCACCACGACTGTCCCATCCACCACGATTGCTAAGTGGAGTGTAGATGAGGTCGCAGCCTTAGCGGTGGAATATGATCCGTTACGGCGGGCGCTGATTCATGAACGTGATTTGGCTCGCAGCTCTCCTAGCTCTAAACACCATCCTTCGGCACCATGCGCTGTCACTCGATGGATAGGACGTCATGTCGATGAGCGAATCAAACGACGAGAGGCGGAAGTGCAGACTCAGGCTTGGAAGTTGCACTTCGGCTTGGTTCAAGTGCAGGCACAGTCGTTAGTGCTCAGTGACCTAGGGATTCTTGCAGAGTCGTTTGAACGTTTGGTCAATGGCCTGACGCGAGAAGGTGTGGCAAGTAATGAATTGCTGCAAGAAGTAGAGAAGCTTAATGAGCGATTAATGGAGCAAGAGAATCAACTGGAGTATGAGTTATCTCGGTTGCGGATTCAGTTGCATGGATTGCTAGGTGCCGAAGCAGCTAAGCAGTATTGGCCAGCAGAGAATCTCAGTGTGCGTTTTCAAAGAGTCGATCTTGATGAGCAAGTAGCGTTAGCGCAGACTCAGCGAAGCGATATGAGTATTTGGTCATCGATTCCCCGGGGGACTGGGTCAATCACTGAACTACAGGCACTAGAGGGATTGCTGTCAGCTTCATGGATCGTGATACCAACAACAGTGCCAGCTCCTGCTCCACTCAAGCTGCTGATCAAGAAACAGACCGAAGCAGAAGTGCGACGAAACTGGAGCAAGAGATCACAACAGATAGAAGAGGTGGCTCAAGCTAAGAAGATCGAAATGGAGACCGAGGTACGTTTGAAAGCTGTGGATTTGAACAAGGCTTATGATCTAGCGGAAGCAAAGCAGAGCTATAACCGCAAGGTCGAAGAGCGACTGCAGCAGCAGCGTATGTTGGTGGAGCAGGGAATAAAAAGCAGCCAAGAACTGCTGACTGAGGAATTGGAGTATCAACAGCAAAGAGCAGAGTGGTTTCGCATGCTTGGAAATGTAAGGCAGGCGGAACTCGATTTGGCGTTCGCGACAGCCGATCAGGAGCGTTGGCTGAAGGAATCTTGGCGGCAATCCAGCGAAGCAGGTGAGTCTGGAGGTAATGATGGTTCTTTGCTGCCTGATGGGCCATTAAAACAGTGAAGCTGGATCGGCGGCCCACAATCGGCGAACCGCGAAAAGTCCACTAATCGAGCACATCAAGAGGGTTAAGCCAAAGATAGACAAGATACGCATTAGGTTCAGTTCCATAATTAAGCCGGTGCTGTAAGTTAAGGCTTGAAATAAAAGCTCGGCGAGAACCAGACCTGGTATAAATCCGATGCAGGCTAGGTAGATAGCTTGACACAGAACTAGCGTGGCAAAGTAGCTGCCCGAATAGCCCATCGCTTTGAGTGTGGCGAATTCAGGCAGATGGTCACTGATATCGTTGTAGAGGATTTGGTAGCAGATGATAGTTCCTACCACTAATCCCATGATAGTTCCGATCGAGAATATGATGCCGATCGGAGTATTGCTTCCCCAGAAGCGAATGTCGCGTTGAGATAATTCTGCGGGTGTAAAGACTTCAATTTGCTCAGGAGCTGATTGAGTCAGCAGCTGTCGAACTCTAGAGATATCCTTCTGATTCTTGAGGCGTATCAAGCCTAAGTCGATTCGTGATAAAGCGTCATTGCCGCTGCTGCGACGTGGAAAAAGGTCAGGGATGTCATGTGCATTGATGATGATGTTCCCATCGTGTACGAAGTCAGTGCCGATCGGCACTAGGCCAGCAATACCTATGCGTTGATTGGCAAGTTCAATATGCTGAGTTTCCAGTTTTTGTGGGGACTGAAGCTCAAAGCCATACTCTTGCTTAGAACGTTGGTCGAGTAGAGCCTGTTTGGGACGGATCAGTAAGTTAAGCGATTGCTGCAATCGACTTTCGCGAAAGATGGGCTGCCGCGGGTCGATA
>JAUMAI010000707.1:11922-15458 GCA_032116775.1 Pirellula sp.
ATGCCGGCCGAGGGGTCGATACCGATCACGCGAATCGGGCGGCTAGGGTTCCCCGCAACGCGAATGGGTGCCGCAAGGCGATCCAGGTAGAGCGGTGTCACCGAATCGATTTCAGGTAGCATTTGGACGCGACGCAGGATCTGCCGATCGAAGCGAGCTTCGGTCGCTAAGTTGAAGCGAGCACTACTGACGATTAATAGATCACAGTCGAGGAGGCGGACAATGCGAACCGTACTATCGAAAAGGCTGTTTCGAAAGCCATTTTGCACAAACATCAAGACGACAGCGAACGTAATACCGAGCATAGACCAAAAGAACCTGCGTGGATCGGCAGTCAGATTACGCCACGCAATCGGTGTCTGGTAGCGGAAGAATTTGAGACCGATCATATCCAGCACAGAAGATATCCTGCTCGTAATAAAAAGTTTGTCATCAGCTACATGGTATCAAAAACCAGTTGTGCTGGCGCCCTCGCCTGTTTCTCATGCCTACTCTTCTAGCCATATCATCCTGAGTGTTCGACTTACTCCTTCGTCTTATTTTTTTCCAGCTTTGCGGAGCCTCCTATTAATGTCGACAAAAGCTCATCCTATTTCTTCGCCATTCAATTCGACAAAAAAGTAGGGAGGCTTAGAACAAGGCGGCTGGTTCGGCGCGACGAATTTTATTGAGCGCTGCTAAAGCACTTAGGGTGCAGATCGCGATACCTGCGCAGGCAACCCAACCGATACGAGTTGTTGTCATAGTTATGGGAATGCCTGCACTCCAAGCGGTCACACGATAAAGAACTTCAGACAGCAACCAGGCAGGAAGAAAGCTTAGAACAGCCAAGTACCAGGCTTGAAATAGAACCAAGCTACTCAAGTAGAGTGAGCCATGTCCCATGGCTTTGAGAGTCGCATATTCAGGCATGCGGTTGGCGATGTCGGTGGAGAGGACTTGGTAGACAACCGTTGCGCCGACCATCAATGCCAGTAAAACACCCATTTTAAAAATGGCACCGATCGGCGTTTGGTCAATCCAGCGTTTAGTTTCACGCGACAAGGCTTCTTTGCGGCTGAGGATTTCCACGATGCCTTGGGTACGGTTTCCGCTTCGTAGAAGAGCGTTTAGTCGCCTAGCAACTTGTTCAGGATCGGCGTTGGGTTTTAGTCGAACAAGCCCCAGGCTGCAATTTTCATTTGCGTTCCAAGGAACAAGTTTAGAAAAGGCAGATTGTCCTACGAGGACTTGACCATTGGCGGCTAATCCCGTGCCGATTGAAACCAGTCCAGCGATTCGCATACGCTGTGTACCGAGCATTACTTCGCTTCCCACATCAGCCGATTCGAAATACTGTCCGTTACGAGGCCCAAAATCTGCCCGCGTCGCTCGGTCGATTAACAATTGTCGCGAATTTGTGAGTTCATAAAGTGGATTGCTTGCTCCCGACAAACCGACGCGTTTAGGCTTTTGGAAGGGAGGCGTATCGACGCGGATGCCAATTAAGGCGATGGCTCGAATACGGTTATCGCGAGGATTTTGCCAACGCGTTAAGTCGATCCAGAGCGGCTGTACATCTTCCACATCAGCTTGACCTTGGCACCAAGCCAGCCAACTTTGATCGAATTGTCTTGACTCGTATAGATGCAAATAATCGGGGGAACGGATGATTAAATCAAAGTTCAGTTGCTCATAGAGCAATGTCGCTGTATTGGAGACCGCACCGAGAAATCCAAGTTGCATGAAAACCAGCAGCAATGCAAAAGCAATGCCGGCGGAGGATACGGTAGTCCGCACCGGATATTGCATGACATTGTATAGAGCCATCGGCGTTCGTCGTAGCAACGATGGCATCAGGGGTGTTCCTTTCTGGATCTCGAATAGATTCTTGGCTTCCGCTGGATTCCGCAAGATTTATTCCGAGGCGGTCGTATCGATCGTCACGTCTACTTGAAGCTGAATATATTGGCCAGCTAGTGTCGTGCTAGCCTCGTCTAATTCGATGACGGCATTGACGACACGATAATCGACGGGGGCAAGTGGATTTGGAGAGCGATATTGCGGTGTTCCAACGATAGGATCGATTCGAATGACGGTTCCTTGTAGTGGCTTTGCTAGAGCTGGAGAAGAGAGTTGCGCTTTCTGGCCAACCTTGAGGCGTTGAACATCAACTTCACTAATCTCTGAATTGCAAATCATTTTCGAATTGTCCGCCAATTCAATGAGTGGATAGGTTCCGATGGAGCTACCTTTAGGAGCATCCAATCGTAAGATTTGACCCGCAATTGGCGAGCGGATCTCGGTGAGCGTTAATTGATAGTTCAGTAAGGCGATTTGTTTCTTGAGGGATTCAAGCGGTGCCGCCTTGGTAATCCATTCTCGGCTGTCCGCGATGGCAATTAGTTTTTTCTCGGTAGCGGCAAGTTGCAATTCTGCTAACTTGACACTGTGATCTGCAGATAACTCCGCTTCCTTTTGTTTGGCCTCGAGCTGTTCCTTTTGGATCTGCTGTTGCTCCAGAGAGGTTTTGGGTATGGCAGTCGCTGTCGCTGGATCGCGCACAAGCCTTTCAGTGCGTTCCACTCCTTGATTGGCCAGATTAACCGGGCCACGCGATTTTTGGGCCAACGCCAGCTGTTCGCGTGCACTCTCTAGTTGAAGTTTGGCCAGAGCAATCTCTTGCTCAGCCCCTTGCGAGGCAAATTGGTTCTCGTTGAGTTGTGCCGCTAAGGCTTGCTCAGCTTCGGCCAGCTTTTGTTGAGCTACTTCGATTTCGAGATGGCGAGCTTCGTGACTGGCACAGATGAGCAATATCTGTCCGGCGGTTACCTGGGACCCTACTTCGGTTTTCACTTCGGCAATTTTATCGCCCGGTGGGCCCATCAGGCGAATAATTCCTCCCGCAGGCATAAGTTGGCCTTGAGCCGCAATGCGGGTTCCGCGATTTAGTAAGCTGCTGGGATTGGTTGAGCCGGAAATTGGATTAGAGTCTTGATCCGTTGACGGGTTACAGCCCACACATGATGCTAGCAAAGCAAAAACAATTAAAGCGGAACAACGAAGACTCATGTGCTAGTCCTAAGCAAGTAGCTGGGCCAAGGCAATTTTGGTTGTGTACCTCGATTGCTTAGCCTCCCGATCCATAGGAATTGAGTTTATGGGTAGCGAGTTTAACTGGTAGACTAGCAAGCTAGGCCACTGCAATCTATAGGAAGTTGTAGTCGGACTTGGGTGTGGGTAACGGAAATGAGGAGTCAGTGGGATGAATGCGACCGATTATGCCCCCCGTGTGACGATGCGGGCAACCGCCTTTCATCCCGATTTGCGTCGCCGGGCTACGGGAGAGCATTTACCCGCGATCGAAGCGGTAAATATCGATCACTTCTATGGTGAAGGAGAGCAAAAGAAGCAGGTCTTGTTTGGAAACAATCTGGAGATTTATCCAGGTGAGATCATCATCATGACCGGGCCTAGTGGATCAGGAAAGACAACGTTGCTCACCTTGATCGGTACTTTGCGGAAAGTACAGATGGGGCAACTGAGGGTCTTGGACG
>JAUMAI010000707.1:15486-34422 GCA_032116775.1 Pirellula sp.
TGCATACCGCTAGCGATAGCAAGTTGAGGGTGTTGAGAAAGCGGCTGGGGTTCATTTTTCAAGCGCACAATCTATTTGGTTCGTTAACTGCAACCCAGAATGTACGGATGGCTCTGGAGTTAGTGGAACCTCATCTATCTCGCAGCGAAGCGACTCGAAGAGCGCAGGAAATGTTGACAGCTGTCGGTTTGGGAAACCGACTCAATCATAAACCGAAGCAGTTATCTGGTGGGCAGAAACAACGAGTTGCCATTGCGCGAGGTTTAGTGCACAAGCCGAGATTGGTCTTGGCTGATGAGCCAACTGCCGCCTTGGATGAGCAGAGTGGGCGAACCGTCGTTGATATGTTTCGCAGCTTAGCCGAGCGCGAGCGAGTCACTATCATCATTGTGACGCATGACAATCGCATTCTCGATGTCGCTGATCGAATTGTGAATTTGGTAGATGGCAGGATCGTCAGTGATGTTTTAGTGAAAGAAGCTGCTATCATCGGGCAGATGTTAGCTTCATGTTCTGTTTTCGAAGGGTTATCACCGCGGACCTTGACCGAAGTTGCCGACAAGATGCAGGTCGAAACCTGGGGGGCAGGGGAGCGGGTGATTCGCGAAGGTGATGTGGGCGATAAGTTTTATCTGATAAGACAGGGTAGGGTTGCCGTTCGGCGCGAACAGGAGCAGGAAATCATCGCACAATTGAAGGAAGGAGAGTTCTTTGGAGAGACCGCTCTGATCACCGGACAACCACGAAACGCAACGGTATCTACTATGGAAGATACTGTGCTCTACAGTTTATCCAAAAGTCATTTTCAAGCTGCTTTGGCAGCTCGTGCATCGCTAGAAACCGAAGTGCGAAGCAGTCTGTTCGATCGTTAGCTCGGCTTGGCTGATGCGTTGGCTTGTGAATGATGTGGATGATCGTGACTATTTGGCTGGTTGTGAAACGAAACGATAGCCAGCATCGCGAAATGTTAAAAAATGTTTCGGATTGGAAGGGTCTTCTTCAAGTGTTTTTCGCAGGCGACTGATGAATTGATCGACAGATCGCGTTTGCACATCGCCAGGCATATCCCAGACCTCGGCGAGCAATTCATGTCGGCTGATCACACGCCCTTCGTGGTCTGCAAAATAACGCAGCAATTGCAATTCTTTTTGGGTTAAGCGAACGGGTTCCCCGTTGACCCGCACTTCAAAAGTTTGAAAGTTAACATACGCATTACCAAATAAAATTTCATTTAAGTTTTCGCGGATTTCTCGCGGAGCTGGTTGGCGATCGCGTGGATTTAATCGCAAAAGATTTTTGACGCGACTTAGAAGCTCATCGAGATCGAAGGGTTTGGTCAGGTATTGATTTGCGCCAACATCGAAACCGCGGGTTCGGTCTTCAGATAAGCTGCGTGCGCTGAGTATAAGTATTGGCATGTCGTAGCCCGCGTTACGAATCGTATCGCAAACGGCATAGCCACTCATGCCGGGTAGCATTAGATCGAGGATCAATAGGTCGATGTTGTTATCGCCCTGGACCAGCTTGAGAGCGGTTGGGCCATCGTTGACTAAGGTAACTCGATAGCCTTCGGCCTCAAGATTGTATTTGATGCCGACGCCGAGATGCTGTTCGTCTTCCACCAACAGAATATGTTTGCGTGCGCTCATGAAGGGTTTGTTTTCGGGCTAATGGCTTTAGTTACATTGGGTGTGGAGGAACTATACGAGCAGCCTGGTAACTGCACGACGATCTGAGTTCCTGGACCTTGTGGAGGATCTTGGATCTGAATTCTTCCACCCAGGCGGCTCACGAGTGTACGGACGATGAACAGCCCCAGTCCCGTTCCTGGTTTACTTCGTTCCAACTCACTACCAACGCGAAAGAAACGTCCAAAGACTTTGCGACGAAAGTTTCGAGGTATACCAGGGCCATTGTCTATCACTTTGAGGCGACACCAATTCTTACCTGGAAGACCTTCTAGGTGGATTACGATCTTGGGTGGCGAGCCAGCATATTTTATTGCGTTATCCACTAAGTTACCGATGATCATATTTAGATCAGGTGGTGAGCCGAGTAAGTAGAGGGGTTCTGCTTCGACATGCACACAGTCTGTCGAGACGTTATAGCGATGGCAGGCTGCCTGGATCGCTTGCTGAATCACTGTCGTTAATGGGACAAGTTCAGATTCAGTCGAAACTTTTGGACGTTCTAATCGAGCCGCTTCAAGCAGATGATTGATCAATTGATCAAGCCGGTCGACATCGGCGAGCATGGAACGATAGAAATCCTGACGTTGTGAATCGGTAACGGGGCGTCGATCTAGAGTTTGCAGATAAAGCTTTAGAGAGGCGATGGGGCTTTTCAGCTCATGAGTTACGCTGTCGATGAAGTTCGATTGACGTCGGTTGAGATTGATTTGCTGGATGCTCAGCCACAGGTAAAAAACGATCCCCAGAAGAATACAAACAAAGATCGTGGAACCCGCGGATAGCAAAATCCAATAGAGCGTCGCTCGCTCATTATTCGTATAGGCACCGGCGACATTTAAGAGTACCCAACCGACGGCCAATGCGATCAGCAGGACGATCATGACGACCGCTACTGTGATAGGCCAACGGAGGGAACGGCGTTCGAACATGGATGAAAAGCTTGCGGGTACTAAGGGTAGTGGACAACTGCGAACTTCGGTTACGATTGTGTAATGTATAGGCTGGTTGATGTGTAGGGAAAGAAGTCAGCGTAGCTTGCGAGGATTTAGGGCTCCTATTTTAAATCGAGCCAAAGTTGTTTCTATCGGTGGTGGGCAAGCAGTTAATGGGAGCAAAAGAATTCGGGTTTTATAGAAGTAAGGATAGCCACTGGAGGGTTTTAGAGCCGAATCATTGCGGAAATCGTCAAAATCTCGCTTCAGAACGAGTGCTGATGGCTCTATACTACTGCAAGCCCTCCGCATAGCCAACGGACTATCAATTCCTTACCTCTCGGACCGCCTGCACAAAGTTCAAAGAAATGAGCTCCGACGCTAGTTATTTACAATTCTCAGAAGAGACTTGGAAGACCGTTACGGATCATGCTCACCGCTGCCTGTGGCGAAAAGATTTTTCACCAGAGCAGGCACGGGTTGAGAATTTGCGGTGCGTGTTCTTTGAACCTGAGACGGATGATAATTACGGACGGCAGTTTTGGTTTTTTGAGGCGGCGGGACAGGATCCGTGGGGCAAATACCACCATTTGTTTGGAGCTTTAGAGTACTCGATGCAGTATGGCTTGATGGAGAATTGCCAAGCTGTTCTGTTCGAGGAGCCTGACCACCGTTTGAAGTCATTGTCAGCTGCCACGGAACCTATCGCAGATCGTGTTTGGTCGCATCCTACGACCGGCATTTGGGTTCGGTTGGCTGTCTTAGCCGTGTTATGCGTGGCGATCGGCTGGCTATTTATTCTGGCCGGATATCTGCAGCAATAAGCCTTAATTCCCCCTTTGGGACCGCCAAAACAGGCTGGTTTGTGATATTTTGAGACAAACCGCAGGCTGTCCGAATCTCTATCCTACGGGAAGGGGTAAAATCGGCAGCAATCCAGCGCCTGGAGTTTGCGGGTTTACGTTTTGCGCCAAGCACCCCAGAAACTATTTCAGGACTCAGTTGTTTGGCGTCTTAAATATACAAGCTGAAGCAAAATCGCTTTAGGAATCCATATGAGCGCAGTGCCGGTCATTGACGTAATGGGGCTGCAGAAGTCCTATAAAGAGGGTTGGTTGGGGCGTCGAGAGTTCAGAGCTCTCAAAGGCGTTACTTTGCGAGTCGAACGAGGCGAAGTATTTGGGTTGTTGGGCCCCAATGGTGCGGGCAAGACGACGCTGATTAAGGTTTTGCTCGGAATCATTCGCGGTACGGGCGGAAACGCTCAGTTGCTCGGGTTGCCAGCAGGTTCCAAAGCGGCGCGTTCACGTGTCGGTTACTTGCCGGAAAACTTGATGGTGCCTAAACATCATACGGCGATAGGTGCCTTGAAATTTTTTGGTCGTCTAAGTCGCTTGGATGAAAAAACGATTGAGCTTCGTTCTGCCGAACTTTTGGAGTTAGTCGGGCTTAAGGGACGAGAAAAAGAGTTGGCTCGCAAGTACAGCAAAGGTATGCGACAACGGCTCGGTCTCGCACAGGCCCTTTTACACGATCCTGATTTATTGATTCTCGATGAGCCGACCGATGGACTTGATCCGCTGGGGCGCTCGCAAATTCGTCAAATCCTCGCGCACTTGCGAGAGCAAGGTAAGACGATCTTCTTAAATAGTCATATCTTGCAAGAGGTTGAGCTTATCTGTGATCGTGTCGCCATCATGGCGGGTGGACAACTGCGCGGCGCCGGAAGAATTCAGGATCTTATTTCTCAATATTCGCAGAGCATCGAAGCTCGGGTTCGCGTAGAGATAGCCGCTCCACCCAATCAAGTCGAAGCAGCTTTGGCTTCCAAATTCCGTTCGATTGTAGTGCCTCTTGGAGATGCGAGTTATTGCCGAGCTGAAGTGATGGCTGCTGATCAAAAAACGATCGATGATTGTGTTGATGCCTTGCGGCAGGCTGGCTTGAGTATTCTGCGGCTTGATCCGCATCGTCCCACCTTGGAACAGGTTTTTCTCAGTGCGGTGGAGCAGCCCCAAAACGGAGAGATGGTGCCGCAGGTCTTGTGATTGTCGTCGGTGACTATTTTCGTTTGACCCCATCTTGCCCTTCAATGAAGTTTTAATCCAACTTAGCCACAATAAATTCTATGAAGCCATACATTGCAGTTCTGATTGACTCGTTCAATGAGGCGGTTGCCTCGCGAGTGCTCTGGATCCTGCTAGCCGCTTGGACCTTGATCCTGGCTGGTATTGCACCCTTTGGCTACGTCGAGGAACAAACCTTCGATGTGGTGAACAATGACTTAAAAGATGTCAATCTGTTGTTTAAGCAGATCGAACAAGCCAGGGAAGGGAAGGGGAGCGATGCGCAGCGCCGTGTGGCGGAGCGGTTATCCAATGAGGTTGTGCAGGGGATCAAGACCTTCAACAGCAAGAGCGATGATGAAAAGCGTCCGCTGCGACGCCAGACGATCGATCAGGTGATCACAGGTCTAAACAATCTACTGGCCGATAAGGAACTCTATAGCAGCGAGGCTTGGCCGAGTGCGGCAAAGCTAAGTAAAACCAAGGATTTGTTGGAGAAAGGGCCTGCCGATTTGCCTGAGGGGCAATTGCGAGAGCTGAATCGCCGCTTGGTAGAGACCGCATTTTCATCAGCGATGCGGCCGGCTCGTGGTGAAGGACTTTGGATTGGTTACGCCGGCTTTAAGATGGGAAATGCTATTCCAATCTCGCGGGCTCAAGCCAATCAATTTGTAGAGTTATTTGCCTTCTCGCTCATTATCAAAGTTGGGCTCGGCATCATCGCAGTATTTGTGGCCTTGGTTGTGACGGCTCAGTTGATTCCCGACATGTTACAGGCGGGTTCGTTGCATCTACTACTCAGCAAACCAGTCTCTCGATCGCTGTTATTCCTATCGAAATTTTTTGGTGGTTGTGTTTTTGTGTTGCTCAACATCACCTACTTGCTGACAGGACTCTATTTCATTGCTGGATTGCGATTTGATATCTGGAATGAAGGTTTAATCGCGATCATTCCGGTCATTGTGTTTGTGTTTATCATTTTCTTTTCGGTATCTGCCTTGGCTGGGGTCATTTGGAAGAATCCGATTGTGTCTGTCATTTTGACGATGGTGTTTTGGTTAGTTTGTTTTGTCATCGGTACTGTGCGTGAAGGTTTCAGGCCTTGGACGGAACAAATGCCGCAAGTTGTTAGTTTGCAAGAGCAAGATGGCAATCTGATATCGAGCACACAGTCCGGCTATTTGCAGGTGTGGAATCAGGATCAAGGGAATTGGCAAAGTGCGGTTGCTTCTGAGTTTGATATGGGGCAGAAAGTGATCGGGCCTGTTTATCTGCCCGAGAGCCGCAAGCTGGTATTCACTAAAGCTGGTCGTAATAACATGGGTGTCCGCGGTTCTCGCGGCGAGCTCACGATCATCGATTTGATGGAAGATAAAGCGGCTGCGGAACAGAAGCCAGAAAAGGAGTACCGTTGGCCATCGGAGGCGGGGCCCAATGTTCCTGATGGAACGCGACAAGTCTTTGCCTGGAAAGGAACGATGCTCGCGTTAGCAGATGGCGGTATCTATCGACTTGATACTAAAAAACTCGAGATTGCCGAGAGCGTACCAACTTCGCTCTTCGGTTTTTCGCTTCCGAAGGGAACTGCGGCCTCACCTTTTGAGCGAGTCACTTTGATTGATTGGGCTAGCGATCGGCCTGATTACATGGCCCTATCGCCAGATGGTAATCAGATCTGGATGTACCATCGAGGTTCCATCGAAAAACTAGTTTGGAATGAGAAGAACTTTGTTTCTGAACAGGTCACGGAGTTGGCTGGTGAGAAATCAGTCATCGGTTTGATCGCTGCCGGAACAACCAAGGGAGTTGTGGTTCGTGAGAACGAAGTCCCTAAAGTATTTGATTTAGCTAAACCGGAGACGCAGATCGAGGCGACAGCAGTTAAACCAGAAATTCCTCGACAAATATGGTGCTTGGGTAACAGCAATCGTTTTGCGATTCTGTTTCAAGATGGACGAGTTGGAGTATTGGATGCTGAAACATTGCAGTACAGCGAACCGAATCTTACCGGTCAGAGGAATGCTACCGCGATAAGTGTCACTGGGGATGGAGCGTTGTGGGTTGCCTATGGAGCACGTTTTGTCACGAAGTGGGATTTGGCGACGAATGCGGTCGTTGAGTCGCGGGCCAACCCGCGCAGCACAATTCAGATGATTTATGACTTCGTGATCAATCCAATTTATATCGTTAATCCGAAACCAGCGGCGCTCGATGAGACAATTCAATATTTGCTGCAAGGTTCCGAAACCATTGGCTTGTCGATGGACATTACTGATGTCGAGCAATCGCGTGCCAAGATTGATCCATGGACTCCACTCTGGACCAATGCGTTGTTCGTTACGGTGATCCTAGGAATCGCTTGTATCTATTTGGTTCGCCATGAGTTCTAACGTAGCACAGCGAGTTCTAGCGATTGGAGCTCAGCGATTAATGTCTATTGGCGTTGCCGATAGATGGCTTGCGCTTCCGGTAGAGGGTAATCGGTAAGTGAGACGGTATGCTCGGCTTGCTGTATTTCCAGCAAGCGTACATAACCGCGTGTCAGCAGGTCGGTGCGTTTAGCAACGAACGTTGGGTCGAGTCCCTTTTTTTCTAAATTGGGTGGGACTTGGAGATTCGCAAACCGCTCATGCTGGATGAATTGAGACAAGGCGGGATTGCAATGCAGATGGCGTTCCGGAGCGATATGCAATCGCTCCGGATCTAACCAGCCGATGGTGTAGCGGAGGTAGAGTTCGCTATCGCAGATTTCCTCTACCTCTTTACCACATACGCTACAAAGATATCCCTGTTCGCACTTAGCCATGCTGAGCGGCTTCCATGTTCATTCTGCAGAGAGGGATGTTGTTAGCCTAAACCGAGGACATCGGTCATCGAATAGAGTCCTGGTTTTTTGTCTTGAATGAACTTGGCAGCAGCAAAGGCTCCTTGCACATAGCAATCGCGATTGGAGGCGGCTACACGCAGTTCGATAGTTTCGCCGAGCATACCGAACACGATGGTGTGCTCGCCTGGATTATCGCCAGTGCGAACCGCATGATAGCCGATCTCATTGCGAGTTCGCGCGCCGATTTGGCCGTGACGACCATGCATGGGCTGTGTTAAGCCCATCTCGTCGGAGATGATTTGGCCAAATTTCAACGCAGTACCACTTGGGCTATCTTCTTTGTAACGATGGTGGCGTTCGATGATCTCCACATCGACTCCGCTGGAAACGTTTTTCAGTACCCGAGCGGCTTGTTGGGCGAGCTTCATCGTTAGATTGACCGCCAAGCTCATGCTCGGCGAGAAACAAACAGGAATCTTCTTGACGATCTGATGAAGTAGTTCATGGTGCTCCTTTTCGAGACCCGTGGTGGCCAAAACCAATGGCAACCCGAGTTCGCTGCAGCGGTTCATCGCAGAGATCGCACCAGCGGGGCTGGAGAAATCGATAACGGCTTGGACGCTCCCCGTGGCAGGCCATTGATCTGAAACCGCAACTCCCAACCTGCCGACGCCGGCTAATTCGCCAGCATCTTTGCCGATGTTCATACAGGCTGGGTGATCGATAGCGGCTACGATTTGAAACTGTGCGTCATGGGCCCCCAAGGCGACCAAGCGACGACCCATACGACCTGCAGCACCATGAATAGCCAGTGAAACTTTTGACATAGATATGCAATTCCCAACGAAGCGGATCAACTGAACGCTTCGCTGTTTTATCGCAAGCGGCCTGACTTTGGAAGCGTGGTAGGGGTGGTCTTTATCCCAGAAAACGCCCGATTCTTGGGTGACAGGCGACCTCAACTGTAGAGCTGAATCGCCTTGATAATCGCATCGAGTTCATTGGGGACCGCGACAGCTCTATTGGCGAAAGCGGCGCGGGATACTCCGCGGCTTCCCAGGACTTCATTGAACTTATCTTGGTCCGCGGTGTGATAAGCAACCGTGGCGGTCGGGTCTTTTAGTTGATGACCGGTGAGTATACAAACCACACGCTCGCCACTGCTGATGATTCCTTCTTGACGCAACAAGCGAGCACCCGCCACGCTGGCCGCGCTGGCAGGTTCACACCCAATACCTCCTGCACCCACCTGAGCTTTGGCATCGAGAATCTCCTGGTCGCTCACGCGTCGTACCACGCCATCGCAAAGCTCTAACGCCCGTAAGCATTTCTTCAAATTGACGGGTCGATTGATTTCGATCGCGCTGGCAATGGTATCCGCCTTGCGACGATCACGATCGAGTTCATCGTAGTAGTAACAGGCGATCTCCATCGCGGGTTTGCCCTGATTCCAGCGAAGCCCTCGTTTCTCGTAGAGTTGATAAAGCGTATCAGCTCCAGCCGCGTTGATTACGGCCAAGCGTGGGATGCGTTCGATTAAACCAAGTTCATAAAGTTCGGCGAAGGCTTTGCCAAACGAGCTGCTGTTACCCAGATTCCCTCCTGGAACAACGATCCAGTCAGGTACTTCCCAGCGCAAGGCCTCCAAGACGCGGAACATCACCGTTTTCTGCCCTTCCAGGCGAAACGGGTTGATACTGTTGACCAAATAAATACCAAGATCCTTAGCGACTTCTTGGACTCTTTGCATCGCATCATCAAAGTCCCCGGCAATCTGCACCGTCAGGGCGCCATATTCCAGGGCTTGAGAAAGCTTGCCATAGGAGATCTTACCGCTGCCAATAAAGATGATCGCCCGCATCAACTGAGTTACCGAGCAATACATCGCAAGCGATGCACTGGTATTGCCGGTGCTCGCACAGGCCGCACGCTGTGCGCCGATTTGGCGCGCATGGGTGAAGGCTGCGACCATGCCATTGTCTTTGAAACTACCCGAAGGATTCATTCCCTCGTACTGCAGAAAAAGTTTTCCAGGTTGCATGCCGACAAACCGACCGACTGCATCCGCCTGTTGGAGCAAAGTCTGTCCCTCACCCGCTGTGATGAGGCGATCCATCGGGGCAAACGGTAGAAGTTCATGAAAACGCCAGACACCTGAAAAACGAAATGGGTTGAATCTTTCTCGCCAATAGTTCTCGAAATCCGCCAAGCGGCGAGGGGTGTTTAGGCGTCCCCAGTCATAGGCAACATCGAGTAAGTCACCGCATTTAGGGCAAGCGGTACGAACTTCGTCAACGCCACAAGTTGTATCGCAGGCTGGGTTGATGCAGCGTTGGAAGGCTGCCTCAGTAGCGGCGCGATGAAGTGGGCGGATGGCATTGGAGGCGATCGTCATAGCTTGTGGCACCTGGTGGTGATTCCACGGGAGTTAATGAATAAGAACTTAATCGGATAGTTTATCAATTTTGTTGACCACTGGTCGTGAGCGGCCTACCATAACTGGCTACCCTGCCTTGGATAGTAATCTTCGGGGAAGCGACTTGAGCGAGTCACGGCAATGCTAAGGACTCCTCTCGCAAGCGGCTCCCGCTGAGTTCCTCTTCGAGGTGCCCCCCGAGAATTGAACTCCCGCCTTTGTATCCCACCTCAGCTCCGATCCATTTTACGCCTCTTGAGCACAATCGACTCCCCCTGAGTTGCGCTCCTTCACCGACCTGGAGGAATGCTAGCAATACTCAAAACGTTTCGATTTGCCGAAATTGGTATACGACTTGCGTACCGGTTGCCGTATTTGCGGCGCCAGTGCACCGACGTAACCGATCGCTTTAAGGGCGAAAGGGTCTGGCAACGGCAGCTGGATATTTGGATGTATCGACTGTTAGGAGAAATCGGCTCGATGAATGATCAAGATT
This sequence comes from Pirellula sp., assembly GCA_032116775.1. Taxonomy (GTDB): domain Bacteria; phylum Planctomycetota; class Planctomycetia; order Pirellulales; family Pirellulaceae; genus JAFLCP01. The sequence continues at coordinate 25,915 of JAUMAI010000707.1, forward strand.
TGGAACATTATCGAAAACTTCTGGTAACGCTGAAGGGAAGCGTCCGTGGGGACGTGGAGATGTTGACAGCCGAGTCGCTCTCCGAAGAGAGTGGCATTGCTACTGGGGGTTATCCGACGCACCCTGCGGATATTGGCACCGAGAGTTACGATCAAGAATTTACGCTCGAATTGCTGGAAAATAGAGGAAATAGGTTAGACAGTATCGAAGCTGCTCTTGCCAGGATTTCCAGCGGTGAATATGGTGCCTGCATGCAGTGCGGGGGTCGTATTGCAAAGGCTCGATTGGACGTTCTTCCGGATACGCCTTACTGTGTCAAGTGCGCTCAGCAGCTACAAGGTTGAAACGCTAGTGGTTTCGGTTCCGTTATCTCGGTGGATCGCTTTTATGGCATTAGCGATCTTCGGTACCGCAGCCGATTTGCTGTCGAAGCACTGGATTTTTGCTTGGCGAGGTTTGCCGGGTGAGAATTCGCCTTGGTGGCTTATCGAAGGCTATGTGGGTATCGAGACAGCCATCAATACGGGCGCTCTGTTCGGTATGGGGGCTGGCTACGGGATGGTGTTTGCGGCGATGTCGATCATTGCGGCAACGGCTATCATCGTTTGGCTCTTCGGATTCAAGGCTGCTCAGAGCTTATGGCTAACCATTGCCTTAGGTATGGTAATGGGAGGCATCTTTGGAAATCTCTATGACCGACTTGGGATGTGGTATTCCTCCGATATGCCTGTACCCTGTGGGGTTCGCGACTGGATCTTGTTGCGATACGGTCAATATACTTGGCCAAACTTTAATATTGCTGATTCTCTTCTGGTGTGTGGGGCTATCATGCTTGCATGGCACTCGCTCTTCCCACCTGCCAACGTTGCGCAGAAAGGTTCATAGTGCTGCCGGCATCTTATTCGCAATCTCATCAAGGTCGATGGGAGGCTGCTGTTGAGTGGGCAAAGAGTGCGGGACGTAAAACTTTGGATTATTTCCAAGGAAATAATTTTGAGGTGGTGCGCAAAAGCGATGCCTCACCGGTAACAATTGCGGATCAGCAAGCTGAGACGCTCATTCGCAACGAACTAGCCAAGCACTTTCCTGGCGATGGAATTTTGGGTGAAGAGTTTGGGACCGTGGAAGGGACCAGTGGTTATCAGTGGATCGTTGATCCGATCGATGGTACCAAATCCTTCATTTACGGAGTTCCTCTTTATTCAACCTTGATCGGGTTGCTCTTCAATGACGAGCCAGTGGCTGGTGTTATCTATATTCCTGGTTTAGATGAAATGGTTCATGCGGCTGTCGGCCAAGGAGCCTATCATCATGTGGCCGGTGGAGCGATTCGACCCGCCAAGGTCGCCACGCATCGTTCCCTGCGCGAAGGTCTATTTGTCACTTCGCAAGTCGATACGTTCGATAAGCGGGGTGCAGCTTCTGCATTTCAAGCGATTCAGTCACGCGCTTATGTCACACGCACCTGGGGTGACGCCTATGGTTATCTGCTGGTCGCAACCGGCCGGGCCGAGGTGATGGTCGATCCCAAGGTTAGTCCTTGGGATGTTGCGGCCGTTCTGCCAGTCATCGAAGAAGCTGGTGGTCGTTTCACCGATTGGCTCGGGAAAAGAACCGTGCATGGTGGTGATGGAGTGGCCACCAACGGCCAATTGCATGCAGAAGTACTCGAGTTACTGAAGCAGTAAGTTCTTGTACGGAAAGCTGCTCGCTTACTTCGGTTCGCAGTACGATGGTTTGTACATTTTTCGGCCGAGCGTTGGATTGTAATTCGTCCAGCGGCTGTCGCTATTGAGGTCATTCCTGATCCATTCGCTGGTCGCATTCATCTTGGCATCGAGATCATCGAGATGGTGCAGTAAAACAGCTTCCAGTGTCATGGGAACGCGGGGGCTGCCATGTTCCAGTGAACCATGGTGGCTAACGATCATGTGTTGTAATCGCCACAACATTTCCTGCGGTACTCGATTACCCTCGGCTTCGATACGATCGATGATGCGTTGTAGTATGTGGGTGCCTTGCACCAGGTGACCAACCAATTGTCCAGGGTCGGTATAGGTGAGTTCGCCCTCAAAGGCGAGTTCATCGATCTTGCCGATATCGTGCAGCATGGCTCCAACTAATAATAGTTGGCGGTCGACCTGCGGATATCTTGGTGCAACGAGTTGCACCAAGCTCATCAGGTCATACATGTGTTGTAATAGTCCGCCAGGAAAAGCATGATGTGTTTTGACACCAGCGGGTGCGGCAGCAAGTTTCGTTTTGATTTCAGAATCATTTAGAAAGGCATCGCCAATCTTGCGCAAGATAGGTTGATCGACTGTGGCCAACATCTCGTATAGTGCTTGCCATAAAGTATCAACGCGTTGGCGGTCGATCGCATCAAAATCTGCTTGGTGTACATGCTCCGCTTGGACTGGCTCGACATCATTGATGATCAATTGCATGCCACCGTTGTAAAGCTGTGTCACACCGATGATTCTTGCAAAGCCACCTTTCGGAATAGATTCATAAAGGCGTTGATCGGCATTCCAGCGCATCCCCGCTACTACGCCGGTACGATCCGATAGTTGCAGTAGTAAGTACAGATTCCCTTGCCGATTTGGGCGAAGCTGTTTGTCGACAACGCGGTAGATTTCGTCAACTTCATCGCGTGGTTGAAGTTCATTGACGAACTGACGTTTCATGCTGATAAAATCCTATGTTGTCGCGGATCGAGAATTTCGCGGTTGGCAGAACGATATTGTTTTCTAGCTGCTTGTCTCTGCTGCAAGCTGTTCTTTAGTACGGCCATCTTTGCTTTGTCGCGCAGTTTGCCCAGTGCAGTTTGCCCAGTGCAGTTTGCCCAGTGCAGTTTGCCCAGTGCAGTTTGCCCAGTGCAGTTTGCCCAGTGCAGTTTGCCCAGTGCAGTTTGCCCAGTGCAGTTTGCCCCGGAAACTCTAGCGGTACTGACGCGTCTCTGTCCAGTAGGTTAGCCCAAATGTTGGGCAGCAGGCAGGCCCAACGCATTACCCCAGTTTGTGGAAACCAGTGGTGATTTCATTGATCCAGGGAAAGCTCTCGCGAGACTAAGTGTTGAGTTTAGTCTTGCGAGGAGCAGTCCCCGGTGATCAAGGCTGGAAGTGAAGTTGCTCAGTGTAAGGCCGCATATTCTGCGGCTTAGCTATTCTGCAGCTTAGCTATTCTGCAGCTTAGCTATTCTGCAGCTTAGCCGAGGGTTCTGCCTAATGCTTGAGCGATAACGCGACAGCGTTTCATCATTTCATCGAACTGACCGAAGTCGAGTGACTGGTAACCGTCGCTCATCGCTTTTTCGGGGTTCGGGTGAACTTCGACGATTAAGCCATCACAACCAGCGGCAACACTGGCGGCGGCCATATCCGGTACCAGGTACGTGTGACCTGTTCCATGGCTGGGGTCAACGACCACGGGTAAGTGGGTCTTGCGACGTAAGTAAGGGACCGTCGCCAGGGGAAGTGTGTAGCGCGTATGGGTTTCGAAGGTTCGAATACCGCGCTCACAAAGCATCACATTCGGGTTGCCTTCATTCAAAATGTATTCAGCGGCCAAAAGCCACTCTTCGATCGATGACGCTGGTCCTCGTTTAAGAAGCACTGGGCGTGGTTGTTTCCCAACGGCTTCGAGCAAGCGATAGTTTTGCATGTTGCGAGCACCAACTTGCAGCACGTCAGAGTAGCGAGTGACAAGTTCGACATCTTCGGTGCTCATCACTTCGGTGACGATTGCCAAGCCGGTTTCCTGTCGAGCTGTTTCGAGCATTTTCAGGCCATCTTCTTTTAGGCCTTGGAAGCTGTATGGGCTGGTGCGTGGCTTGAAAGCACCGCCCCGCAATCCTGTCGCTCCAGCCGCTTTGACAGCTCGTGCGGTTTGGACGATTTGCTCTTCGTTCTCCACCGAACATGGGCCGGCGATGACCCCGATCGAGCTGCAACCCACTTTGAGATTGAGAGCCGTCACTTGGGTTGGTTCAGGCTTTAATTCCCGGCTAGCGACTTTGTAAGGAGCCAAGATAGGGACGATCTCAGCTACTCCGGGGACCGATTCAAGCGATTCACGAGCGACCTTCCGGTCATCGCCAACAGCGGCGACCACGGTTCGTTCGGTTCCCCGAATCACATGAGCTTTCAAGCCGAGGTCACGTACACGTTGTTCGATGTGTAGTACCTGGGCATCCGTGGCATTTTTTTCCATTACGATGATCATTGAACGAGTTCTCCGATGGGGTGTGGCGTTTACGGGATGAGGGAGGTCTCGAAGAAGCAGGGAAACAAAAAAACCCCGCCGTCTTAGAGACGTCCGGGGTTGCGAATGACAGTTTCAGGCTTTACTTCAACGGCTGTCTATCTACTCCGCACCCGGACGTCCAGCTTCGATAGCTGGCGCTGGTAAAGTACCAGCCCAAGCTAGAACGAAAGTGAAAACTGGCAAAGTCCACGAAAAACCAGGTATCCAACGTTGCCAGCGGCGACGGGAGACGCGTGTCTTTCAGGGAGAAGTTAGATACAAGTTGAAGTGCCATACTTCCTTATCATAGATGCTTTTCACAACGGGCGATAGAGCTGCGGCTACCAGGAACGGGGAGTATAAGGCACGCTTGCCTGGCCGATTGGAAGATCCGTTAAGGCACGGAGGAAAGGGATTGTTGGGAAAATGTTATGCCTTCATGGAGTGGGCGGTGTTTCTCAGGAGGCGTTTTTACTGAGAGGTTATTTCGCTGGGAAGTCAGGTGGCAGGTAGCGCTGGGCCGGGCTGTAAGTTGGTGGGTAAGGGCTCGGTAGGGGCGAGGAAAGCGGTGCGTAGGCGAACAGATTGGTAGGATAGGCGGGGTGGCTGCTTTATTTGATGGTCTGGCCCCATTGCAAGGGGATCGGTTCGCCGGGAAACTTACGGCATCTGAAATTTAGCGGGCCGACGCAAGAATTCTCAGGCTTCGCCGTTGGCGTCGATTCCAGGTTCAAGTTTCGCATTTCATCGATGAAGGTGACTGTTTCGCAATGAATAAAGCTCCTAAGACGGCCATTCAGCCAACCCGTGCAGAAGACTATCCGGAGTGGTATCAGCAAATCATCAAGGCAGCCGATTTAGCTGAAAATTCGCCCGTTCGCGGTTGCATGGTGATTAAGCCTTGGGGATACGCTCTCTGGGAAAATATGCAGCGAGTGCTCGATGGTATGTTCAAGGATACTGGCCATCAAAACGCTTATTTCCCACTGTTCATTCCCATGAGTTACTTGGAGAAAGAAGCGGAGCACGTCGAGGGGTTCGCCAAAGAATGCGCGGTTGTCACCCATCATCGATTAGAACCAGATGGGCAAGGGGGCTTACGTCCGGCTGGTCCACTGGAAGAACCGCTGATTGTTCGTCCAACTAGCGAGACGATCATTGGTGCGATGTACGCCAAATGGGTTCAGTCCTATCGCGATCTACCGATTCTGATCAATCAATGGGCCAACGTGGTGCGTTGGGAACTGCGAACGAGATTGTTCTTGCGCACTGCCGAGTTCTTATGGCAAGAAGGGCATACGGTCCATGCTACCGCCGACGAGGCGATGGAAGAAACTCGCAAGATGCTCGATGTCTACGCTGACTTCGCTGAAAACTACATGGCTGTGCCAGTGGTCAAAGGTGAGAAGACACCTGGAGAGCGATTTCCGGGTGCCGATATGACGCTGTCTATCGAAGCGATGATGCAAGATCGCAAAGCGTTGCAAGCTGGAACATCGCATTTCTTAGGCCAAAATTTTTCAAAGGCTCAAGAGATTAAATTCCAAGACCAAAATGGTGAACTAGCTTATGCATGGACGACCAGTTGGGGAGTTTCGACTCGCTTGGTCGGCGCTCTGATTATGACGCATAGCGACGATGATGGCTTAGTGTTGCCTCCTCGATTAGCTCCTTCGCATGCCGTCATCCAGCCAATCTATCGCGATGACGCGCAGCGCACTGAAGTGTTGGCGTATTGCCGCAAATTGCGCGAAGAGCTGCAAGCTTTGCAGTGGGACGGACGAGGCTTGCGAGTTGAGATCGACGACCGCGATCTTCGTGGAGGTGAAAAGAAATGGTATCACGTCAAGCGTGGAGTACCATTGCGTTTGGAAATCGGTCCTAAAGATTTAGCTCAAGACGCAGTCTTTGTGGCGCAGCGCGATACCGGTGAGCAGAAGTCGATACCGCGAACAACTTTGATTGCTGAGTGTATAAGCATGTTGCAAGCCATGCAGCAGCGGCTTTTTGATCGTGCGTTGGCAATGCAAAAGCAGAATACAGTTGAAATTGATAACGAGGCGGACTTCCGCAAACTGTTTACGCTGAAGAACCCTGATTCGCCAGAAATCCATGGTGGATTTGCGGTCTGCTATTTTGCATCGGAAGCGGATGTTGCTCCGTTGTTGCAGGAGTTGAAAGTTACGATTCGTTGCCTCCCATTGGAGTATCAAGATGAACCACCCGGCAAGTGTTTCTTGACGGGCAAGCCTGCCCTGCGACGAGGTATCTTTGCTAAAGCCTATTAGTTTGTTGCCAAGTGATCCATTGGCTAATAATCCATTGCCTACTAATACATCGACTGAGTAGTTAACTGCATGGGCGCGATTCAACCCCATTTCCCAACGCTGGCTTTGGTGGCGATGTTTTCACGCCATCCCGAAGCGATGCGTTGGGGACTGGATAAACTGCAAACGATGCTGGGCCCAGTCGCTCTGCAGAGCGAAGATTTCGACTTCTCAGAAACTCGTTTCTACACCAAAGAAATGGGAGAGGGATTAAAAAAACGCTTGGTTCTTTTCGAGCCATGGTACGACGCGGGACGTTTAGCAGAGTGCAAACTACAAGCTAATGCGTGGGAAGAGGAATTAGGAAAAACGGGTCAGTTCCCTGAAGTGCGTCCCCTCAACCTTGACCCAGGCTATCTCACCCTGGCGAAGTTCGTGCTGGCAACAACGAAGGATCGAGAGCACCGGTTGTATATCAGGGATGGAATCTACGCAGAGCAAACGCTCTTTTTTGCTCATAAACAGTGGCATCCACGGCCTTGGACTTACCCTGATTACTGTCGGCCCGATTATCATGCCTTCTTTCATGTCGCTCGTCGTTACCTAAAAGACAAGCTCGTTCGTGACTCCGAACAAATATCTTATCAAGAGGAGTGAGTGTGATGTCGGGAGGCTTGCTCCTCATTTTACTTCTAGCCACCCTCGCGCCGAGTTTTTTGGTAAGCGTTGTGGTGGTGGCGTTGGTACGTCGTTGGGCTGAACGATTAGGCTTAATGGATCGCCCAGGGGTTCGTAAGGTACACTCCCATCCGATTCCCTTAGGGGGAGGCCTTGGCATTTGGGCTTCGGTTGTAATGACTTTTTTATTGGGCGGATTGGCGGTAATCGTTTTGCGTTCCAGCCTCTTCGATCTTCCGGAGGATGTCACCATACATTTTCCAGGCATGCTCTATCGTTTTGGTCAGATGTTGGCGTTGCTCGGAGCGGGTACTGTATTGATGTTGTTGGGATTAGCCGATGATCGCTATGGCTTGAAGTGGCAGATACGTTTGGGAGTTGAGTTTGCAGTAGCTGCCTTTGTTGTATTTGGATTGGGGATGCAACTGACCGTCTTTCTACCATGGAACTGGATGGCAGGTTTGTTATCCGTGCTATGGATTGTTGCTCTGGTTAACTCCTTCAACATGCTCGATAACATGGATGGTTTATCGGGAGGTGTGGCTACTATTTCAGCCACGATGCTGGCGGTGATGTTGCTCTCGATCCCGAGCACAACGCAAAGTCAGCCCCAGATATTTGTGGCAGCCATGCTCTTGGTTTTGGTGGGTGGCTTGTTAGGCTTTTTGGTCCATAACTGGCCCCCAGCTAAAATATTTATGGGAGATGCAGGAAGTTACTTTGTCGGCTTCTGGATTGCCTGCTGTACGTTATTGGCGACGTATGCCGGTTCGAAAACAAGTCAGCCTCACGCAGTCCTAGCACCTGTGTGCGTTTTGGCGATTCCGCTGTATGACATGATCAGTGTGATAGTTATTCGCTTGTCGGAAGGACGCAGTCCATTCGAGGGTGATAAGCGTCATTTCTCACATCGTCTTGTCGAGATGGGACTGACAAAGAAGCAGGCGGTACTAACCATCTATTTGGCGACGGCAACTTGCGGATTGGGAGCTTTGCTCTTACCGCAAGTCGATATCTTTGGTGCAGTCATCGTTATTGCGATCGTCATATGTACTATAGGTCTGATTCGAATTCTGGAGTCCCAAGCGTGGGGAAAAAACAACTGAGTTCGAAAACAAAGACGACTGCCAAGCGGACAATCGAGAGTCATGGCCTTTCTAGTCATGTTTCCAATACTGGCAGGATCCCAACAGGAAATGGAAGTAAAACTCCGGTGTTGGATGTAGGTGGATCTCCAGTGCTAGGCTTGGCAATCGGGGCAGGACTGACGCTCACGTTTCTCATGCCCGTCGACTCGATCAGCGGCGTTCTCGGAGAT
>JAUMAI010000708.1:0-1476 GCA_032116775.1 Pirellula sp.
AGATCAAAAAGCTGTTGAGATTGTGAATAGCATTAGATCCGCAAGCTTTGGACCACCCGTCTTTCCTCCCCCATTTCCTCAAGATCCATACGAGGCGATTTGCCAAAACAAGATCGTTAGACGCGGTCCCTACCAACCTTCCGACAGATCTTAACGATTTACGGTTAGCCTAATACTGTTTGCTTATTCGCCAAACCACCTCATCGTTGCTGGGTAAACCAATGGCCAAACTTGCGCCACACCAAGATGCTACTCTGATTCGCGCTTCAGCGGGAACGGGAAAAACTTTTCAATTGTCGACACGATTGTTGCAACTGCTTGCCAGCGGACAATCCATCGATCGTATCTTGGCTACGACATTCACTCGTAAAGCTGCCGGGGAAATTCTAGATCGCGTACTAGAAAGATTAGCAGAAGCGATTCACAAGCCTACCAAGCTCGAAGAACTCAACAGTAATTTGACCGGAGTAAGCCTCGATCGAAGTGCTTGCGAGTCATTGCTTAAAAAAGTGACTGCCCAATTGCATCGACTTCGCATCAGTACACTCGACAGTTTCTTTTCACAACTCGCACGAGCTTTTGCCTTCGAGTTGGAACTGCCAGGTGGTTGGCAACTGATGGATCCCTTGCGTGAACATGCAGTACGGCAAAACGCGATCCAAGCCCTCTTGGACCAGCACGATCGAAATAGTTTGCGGACGATGCTGAACCTGCTTGGTAAAGGTGAATATACCGCTGGCATATTACGCGAAATTGAAAATACAGTTGAAAATGGGGCGTCGCTTGCAGAAATCACACCAGCTAGTGCTTGGGAAAACCCAGATGTTATTGCTGCTCCGGGAGATAGCAACCTAGAGAATGCGTTGTTGACACTTGTGCCGAACGACGTATTTAATAAATCGCTTAATAAAGCTCTTACTAAGCTGCAGGAAGAAGTTGCGGCGGGTAATTGGGAGGAGATTGCCAGTTTAACTATTATCAGTGCGGCGACATCCCCGACGCCAAAGTATCAGAATTCGTTGATACCTGAGCACGTGGTTGACAGCTTATTGGTAGTTCGGCGCCAGGCTCTACACGTTGCGCTGACAGTTTATCGTAGCCAAACCACAAGTAGCCGCGAGTTACTCGAGTCGTACCTCACTTATCTTGATGCTCATAAACGACAAATCCGCGAATGGACTTTTGATGATGTTAGTCGCAAACTGGCCGGTTGGCTTAATGCAGCAGGCTTAAATCCGGAGTCTCTCGGGTTTCGACTGGACTTTGCGATTGATCATTTGTTGCTTGACGAGTTCCAAGATACTTCGCTAATACAGTGGGAAGTGTTGCGACCATTTGCCAAGAGCATTGACCAAAGACGAAAACAAAATCCATGCAGTTTCTTTTGCGTCGGCGATACGAAGCAGGCGATCTACGGCTGGAGAGGTGGGATTGCTGAACTTTTTAACGAGGTTGAGCATTCATTAAAGGATCTGA
>JAUMAI010000708.1:1486-10606 GCA_032116775.1 Pirellula sp.
AATCAAGTGTTTCAAAACCTTAATCAACATTCCGCTTTTGGTAGGGGCGAGCCTGAAGCGATGCAATGGCTCCAGGAATTTAAGACTCATGAGTCACATTATCCCGAAATGCCCGGATATGTGCGGCTTTTTCAGGGAACAGTTGAGCAAGGTCTTTCCACAGCGGACAATCGACTTGCTCTTCTCGGAAAAGCGGCATCTGATATTGCGGATATTGCCAAAGCTTATCCTGTTGGTTCGATTGGAGTTCTAGTCCGTACCAACGATGAAGTCGGGCTCATGATCGATTTGCTGCGCAAATATGAATTAGATGTGAGTCAAGAAGGTGGTAATCCACTGACTGATTCCGCCGCAGTTGAAGTAATGTTGTCTCTGTTGACACTTGCCGATCATCCAGGTAATTCCGTTGCCTTATTTCATTTGCGAAACTCACCCCTCGCAACAAAACTTCCTCCTGATTGGCTGCAATCTGCCGGCGAGCTGTCATATCACTTGCGTATCGACTTATCGACGTTGGGTTTAGGTGGATTCCTCATAAAGTACTGTGATCTGTTGGCGAACTCCTGCAATCAACGCGATCAATTACGACTTGAGCAGTTAATACAACAAGGGTTTGGTTTTCCTCTAAGTCAGCATTCTCGTATCACGGCATTCGTCGACTTCATTCGTTCTCAAAAGGTTGCTTTGCCGCAGCCTGCGCAAATACGAGTTATGAATATTCACCAATCGAAAGGTTTGGAATTCGACTCAGTCTTTCTGCCGAATCTCAATGATTCATTGACCGGGCAAACTCCTTTATTTGTGGCCAAAAGAAAACATCCCACAGAAAGACCGGACGGCGTTGTACGGTACATTAAATCTGCTGTCCAAGAATCGCTCGACAAGGATTGGCAAGAAGCTTTTCGACGCGATGCCGGCCTAAAGGTTTCTGAAAGTCTATGTCTGCTCTATGTCGCCATGACTCGCGCTAAGCATGGACTTTATATGTACGTTAACCCAAATTCTAAGAATGACAAAGCGACTATGGGCTCGTTGCTTCAGACAACGATTGCCAATCGTGATCTTATCGCCTCTGGCAATACGATGAGTTTCGAGGCTGGGGTTCCACAGTGGTATCTGAAGCTCTCTGCAAACAAGCCGATCACAGATTCAGCATTGCCAAAGAAGGTAGTGCAGCCGACTCTGTTTGACGATGAGGATGAACTTCCTAGTCTAGCCCTCGATAATAATAAAAGAGTTAATAAGCGAGTTACCTCCGATTTGTTGTATCGCCGACAAGCGCTCGATGAGTCGATTGCTCCATCTGGTCTGGTCGCCGAGGTTGTCACCTCGCAGGTTGAACGCGGATCGTCGGGGGCTATGCTCAAGCCAGTTTCGCTCTTGGGTTCACAGACGACCGTAGCCGCTTTGGAAGGAACGATCGAACATGCATGGTTTGCTAAGCTAACTTGGGAGCAAGATACAAGAGCTGTTGAGGAGTCCTATCGCGAAATCGCTGCCGCAGCGATCGACCGGCAGCATTGGGGAATGGTGGACGTCGAAGTTCTGTGGAAACGCTGGCTGAAACATTTGAAGCACGCGAAGATAAAGTCTTTGCTTAATCCAGCTCGCTATGCAGGCAAGGTAAGTTCCAACGGTTTTCTAAAATTGGAAACTGAAAAACGCTTCGCAACGATTATCAGACGCAGATTGATCCAAGGTAGCGTCGATCGATTGGTGCTGGCGGTTGAAGACGATCAGATTCGCTATGCTGAAATCATAGATTTTAAATCTGACTATTGTCCGAACAAAAAAGAAACAGCTTCATGGATTCATGAGCAGGTTGATAAGTACAAACCGCAGTTAGCCGCATACGCAGAAGTAGTAGCAAAAACGTATCAACTGTCGCGAAGTCAGATACGTACCACACTGGCACTGTTGGATGTAGGTGAGGTTTGTGAGGTATCCGCCAATGTTTGATGATATCGCCCTACGATTTGAATCGCTTTCCGCATCGCGACATGATCGACAGCATGAACTTCGATTGGACGACCGATCTCGGAAATCATCGTCAGCGTTAACTCGCCTCCGAGATGTTGGCGAAATTCTTCCAAGCCATCGAAAATATGTTGCTCGGTCAGAGCGGAATCATAGACGGGTAGTTGAAGTCGTGTGAGCGTTTCCAGGGTTGCTTGCACGACGGTGTCTGGCAGGCCATGTACCAAGGAAGAGTAAACAACATCGACAGCCACTCCAATACTGACGGCCTCTCCGTGTCGAATTCGGTATTGAGTAAGCGCTTCAAGTTTATGGGCTGACCAATGTCCGAAGTCCAGTGGGCGAGCCTGAAGCATCTCAAATGGGTCACCACCTCGAGTGATATGGTCGAGGTGCATCAATACGGATAACCGAATCGCTTCGGTTGCAACAGGCATTGATCGGCGGGCAATATTGGCCGCATTGCGATGCAGAAATTCAAAAGCAGTGGGGCTTTTCAATAAGGCAACTTTAACAGCTTCGGAAAAGCCACAGCAGAAATCGCGATCTGGCAAGCATCGCAGCATCTCCTGGTCGTTGACCACACCCCACGGAACCGCAAAGGTTCCTTTCCAGTTCTTCTTGTTGAACCAGTTGACGGCATTTTTTACGCCGACACCCGAATCGGCTTGTGCCAAGGTTGTCGTCGGAACTCGCACTAATCTAATGCCGCGATGTGCTAGTGCAGCAGCAAAGCCAACTGCATCAAGGAGAGCTCCACCACCGATCGCCAAAATATAGCTGCGGCGGTCGAGATTGGAGGCATTGATTCTTTCCAAAATCAAATCGATCCACTGGGGATCATTTTTGATTTCCTCGCCTCCCGGAATGACTTGAACTCGATCTGTCAATTCAATGGCTTCTGTCGAGGCAGCAAATAGCTGTTCAATTCTTTCCGATAGTCGTTGGGTAGACCCCGTCGCTCGCTCGATTCCCTGATCGAGCCAGACCTGAACTCTGGCAGGCTGGATCATCCCTGCTTCGCTATCGCCCGCTTCAAAAAGTTGGCAGAGAACAGGCCAATCCTTTCCAAAGCAATCCTCCGTCATTCGCAAACGATGAACAAATGGTACCGAAAAAGCAATATCCCACCGACGCGCGGCGTTCGGTTGGTCGTTGGGATGGCTCATGGTTGGCTTTCTCGTATTCGTGCTTGAGAAGGTATGCATTTCGAAGCTCGACGCACCGAAAACGCAAGGAAATGTCTGCAGGTAAAACCTACCGAAAGCGAAATTCGGCAGGCGGCGGGACAGAACCGGGTTGGGCCCTGCTGTACAGTTCCCGCTGGCTCCTATTACCATATTAACCGTGGACGGGATGTCCGCCAAACCGTCAGCTCTCGGAACCTCGCTATTTTGCTCGAAAATCAGCCCTCTAAGTTAGGAAACTCGATGAAAAATCATGGGCCATGGAGGATCAGTGATACCCGAGAGGTCTACCAAGATCCCTGGATTCGTCTGCGAGTGGATCAAGTCTTGCGACCGGATGGTAATCCTGGCACTTACTGCACCGTGCACCTCAAGCCGGGAGTATGCGTGATTGCCATGGACCAGCAGCAAAATGTGTATCTCACCAAAGAGTTTCACTACGCTGTTGGCCGAGTCACCATTGAGGGTGTTAGTGGCGGAATAGAGCCGACAGAAGATGCCCTTATTACGGCTCAACGCGAATTGGTAGAGGAGCTTGGGATCACGGCACAAACCTTTCGATCGCTCGGAATGGTCGACCCATTCACAGCTGCGATACTATCTCCCACCGAGCTGTTCCTCGCCGAGGATCTTACCTTCGGGCCAACGTCCCATGAAGGAACTGAGGTGATTGAAAAAGTGAAAGTACCGTTAGCTGAGGCGCTTGAATGGGTTGATAGAGGCGTGATCACTCACGCCCCCTCATGCGTTGCTCTTCTCAAGATCGACCGCTATCACAGAAGCTAACAGCTTCCAGAACGCGTCGCGTTGCCTGCGATTTATTTAACACATAAAAATGGACGCCTGGCACACCACGATCTAATAGCTCTCTCACTTGTTGCTGCGCGAATTCAACACCCACTTCAAATTGCCAGTGTTCATCTGCCCGTTCGCTTAGCTTTGCGACGAATGAGTCTGGTAGCCTTGCTTTGCACAACGAAGTGATACGCTGGATTTGAGCGAGATTGGTGACCGGTAGGATGCCTGGTACGATCGGTACATGGATCCCAATTCTGCGGCATTCCTCTTCGAAGCGATAGAAGTCGCTGTTGTCATAAAAAAGCTGAGTTACGATGATATCGGCACCAGCATCAACTTTTCGCTTTAAGTTTTGCAAGTCGGTTGTGGCATCGATTGCCTCTTGATGCACCTCCGGATAACCGGCGACCGCGATCCCTAGATGCCTGAACTCTCGATGAATCAACTCTACTAATTCGTTGGCGTAACGTAGACCACCTTCCACAGCACGGAATTCCGTTTCACCTTTTGGCGGATCACCGCGTAAGGCAACGATGTAACTAACCCCAGCTTGAATTGCGACATTCAAGTAGTCTCGCAACTGGTCGACCGTTGAACCGACACAGGTGAGGTGACTGGCAACTGGAACTCCAAAGCGCTCGCGTACTGCTTTGACTACTTGAAGTGTTCGGTCGCGCGTTGACCCTCCTGCACCGTAGGTGCAAGTGAAAAAATCAGGGCTGAACGCCATTAGCTCTGCCACCGTTTCCAATAACGATGACATTCCCGCATCGCTCTTGGGCGGAAACAGTTCGAAAGATAAACCACGTTTGTCGCTTGAAAAATGACCTGCCAAACTCATTGCCAAACCGTCCGTATGAATCCTATATCGTCTCGCTCGACGCTCTGTCCCATTACATTAGCTGCTTAAAACAGCATCGGTCCATTCATCCGTTCAACCGCATGAACGGATGATATATTCACTCTGAAAATGGGCCCTTTGTCAAGCGATCGCTCCCCCCAATTTTCGCAGGGAAGCGAATTTTCCCCCGGATCTGCCCGTTTCTGCCCTTCCAGCAGGTTATAGCGAGAGCAAATCGCTGCAACGGTCCCGCTCTTCCTGGGTTAAGCGGTACATGTCATGGATCAACTGCACGTCGCAGGGACGCTGCTTTACGGAGCGACGACTAAACATCCTGGCTTGTGTGGCCACCATGACTTCCGCAGGCAAGGTGGTAACCTGTCCAAAGAGTCGCGCGTAGTTCACGAAACTTGGCACGTTGCTGGTTACAAATCCATACATCATGCTACAGGCTCCGATCACCTTGCCTGTGAAAATGCCGGTGTTGATGGCGGTCTTGGAGTAGTTACCCATGACGCATCCCAGGAACTGCATGCCCGTGGTCGCTTTACCCGCCGGGTACTCCATATTGACCGTTCCATAGGTGTTCTTGAGGTCGCTATTGCACGTTCCTGCGCCGAGATTGATCCAGCTACCTAAATAACTATGTCCCAAAAAGCCGTGATGCTGTTTGTTGGAATAGGGTTCAACAATCGAGGCTTCAACTTCTCCACCTATCTTTGTTGTATGCCCCAAAGAAACCGCATCTTTGATCGCCGCATGCTCCAGGATACGGCACTTGGCTCCCATGTAGACCGGCCCTCTCAACAGAGTGTAGGGACCAATCTGTGCATCTCGCTCAATCACAATTGGCCCTTGCTTAGCCTCTACCACCAGGTAATCGCCAAGCTTGACGCCAGGGGCAACAAACAAACCATCCTGAACTTGCTGATATTCGCCCCATTTCAATCGGTATTCAAGATTCGAACCCAGTAAAGACATTTGCTGGGCAATAACTTCATGCGGCCATTGAATCGTTTCCAGTTTGATCTCTAACTTCGGAAACGTTTGGGCTGATTCCAATAAAGCTGATAAGCCATCATAGCCTGCTTGCCGAAGTTGTTTGATCGTCCAGGGAGGATCGAGAATAGCCGCTACTTGGTCACCACACATGACAACGCCACTAGAACGTTTGCCAGCTGTACCTTGACGTTCTCGTTCCTGCAAAAGTTGGCGTAAGGACTCTACGTAGCTGGCTGACGGCTTGACTCGAGCATTAATCAACAGCGATGGCGCGCTGGCTTCAGCCAATTCCGAGGACTCCAGAGAGAGAAGCTCCGGGTAATCCGCTTCTTGTATCGCATTCAGATAAGGACGTGTTATTCCTACTAACTTTTCTGAGCCACCTGATGAACGCGGCAACTCATCGATGAAACGTTTCAGCAATTCCAGTAAAGTAAAGCCACCGCAGTGGACTGTACACGCTAAACGCCCCATCGTGATCGGTGCTAATGCATCGACTACAGGATCTTCAAAGACGATGATCATAGCGGGTTTCCTACCTCGATCTTCCAGCAAATCAATTCTTCATCTGATCTCGTAAGCCTCGAATCTATCCGATCTGAGGCTGCATGGCTACAGTCGAGCATCGCAGCGATCGTAAATGAAGTTAGCTCTTTCCGTAAATGAGTTTTCGTTCTAATTGCTCATGCTCATTCCATAAGCGGTAAAGACGCTGAAGCTCGGAAATCAAATGTGGGAACTGTTCATCGAGTTTCCCTTGAAATTCACCGCGTTCAGCCGATTCACAGATTTCAGATGCCAAAAGAAACAACGATTGATGTTGCTTATAAGCCTGTTCGACAGTAGCTGTGAATGTGGCTGAGTGCATCGTGGGTGTTTGCATGTATCCGTACGTTTCTTCGAGCAGAAACTGCTTGGCCATCTCGGTCTTTAGTCGCCGCAACAACAGCAGGAAGTTCCCCAGGTTAACTTCTTCCTGCCCGTAACGAGCAGAGAATTGGGGTGAGTCAGGACTGTCCGTGGCAAACTTTTCTACATCTGCGAACAGTTGCCAATAATCTGCGTTTGCATCTTTGAGTTCCTGCAGGAATGCACGATTAATTGTCCACGTTGCCATGGCTGCCTCGCTTTCGTATTTTGTCCGGTCGCGGATGTCTTACGGTTCAAGTTTCCCAACATTATGACAGGCTTCATCGATCACTCACGGAAAAATCGGTCGGCCGTAATCTCGCTATGCGATGCTGAGCTACCAACCTGAGGGGGATCTGTCATCTCCTTTCTCCAGCTTGTTGATACTGCTGCGACTCGGAAGCAATGTTGACACTTGGTTCTAGCTCATGCACTTACACTGAGGTGCAGTAAAATATTCTGCCTGCTCAATCTCGAATACTCAAACGTCTGTTTTCTCAAGTTACGACCTTCATTTAAGCCGAAACGGCGGAACTGGCCATTAGATAAGGGTCTCGAGAGACTGCGAACTTGGTGAGAATAAATATATCGCGTTCTCGATGGATTGTGTTGATACTGGCGGGCAATATGTCGCAATAATCTGGTCGGCCGCTGGAAGGTTGAGAGGCTACTCGATCATCGAATTCGAGTTGAGACGCTGTGACATGAGAAATCAGCTCAATATGGAAACCGAATCATTGATACTACTCTTCCAGTACACTGAAGGCTGACTAGCGGTGATCGCTCGTAAGCCCGACACAGGGAAGGTGATTTTCTGTTAGCAGTCGTCGACAAGTCAGGGTATACAATCTAGCATTATGACAACCTTTTCCGTCGCCCCATGGGACTGCCCGATTACCGTACTGTGAAGTGTGGCATCGAAGTACGTCTTCTGAAGAGTGCTTACCGAGAATGATTTAGCGGCAGCACTAGTATCGGATGATACACCACAAAGCTCGCACGCCATCTTTCCAGCCGATTTTCTTTCCCTGGTCCCATGAGCGGCGATGGTACCGTATATGGCGTTCATAGAATCGCGCTTTCTGACGGGCGAGCCTGATTGTAATTTCAATTTCGATACCAAAACGGTTTTCTCGTAATTGAGGTACTAGTTTTTGGATTAGCTCACGCGGAAAAAGTTTGTAACAGGTTTCGACATCGGAAAAATAGAGACCAGTCTTGAAGCTAGTTAATACACTGATGATACGATTGACTGCGTAATGCCAAAGGGGCGCAACAGGTCTGTCCTGGTGTCCGTATCTCGTCCCATAAACGACGTCGGCTTCACCTTCGATGATGGGTTGAATGAGGTATCTAAAATCTTGAGGGTCATACTCCATATCAGCATCTTGGATGACCACGATGTCCCCTGATGCCTGCGAGAATCCAGTCTTGATCGCAGCCCCCTTTCCTTGATTCTTCTCGTGTAGAATCACTCGTATCTGTTTTTGAGTGGCGAGTTGTTGGAGCTTCTCTCGTGTACCATCGCGACTTCCATCGTCAACCAGAATAATCTCGATTGGTAAGCCGGCGCCTTGGACTCTTCGGACAACGGCCTCAATCGTATTGACTTCGTTGTAAACAGGGATGACGACTGACAGCAGAAAATCTTTCGGCAGTTGGAAAATACCCAGCCTGCGAGCGGTCTCTAGGCCCAACCAGCGAGCTGCTGGATGAATGGTTTCGTCGCTGATTATTTCGTTTCCTTGGTTCGGAGTTCCGGCGGTTTCTGTTGGCAAGGGAACGGAATAAGTTTGGGGACCATCAGGCGAGTTCATCGCTGCTTGCTTTCTCAGTTATTGGTTTTGCAAGTTTCTTCGTATCGCGTTTGGGGAGAACTGGTTTTTCAATAACTTGTTGATTGAGATTATCTTTGGGGCGACATTCATTCTATCGAGCTAAGGCTTACGACCGATTAGTTCAACTCAGTATAGGTGTCTGCGGACGTCTTGAGTTGTGCTTGGTCCGAGTTCTTTAGCGTATTATGGTAGGTTCAAAGATTCAGTTTTAAACCGTCAAGTAAACATGCTATTGTCTGTGGTTTTTTCGCCACTCACAAGATCTTGTTCGGCAAGTTTAGGTCTTGTTTTAAATGAGGCTTTCGGTCGCGGCGAAACAGGTTTATCGTCCCACCAAAGTGTTTAAGACAACAGGCTTGCTGAAAAAAAATTACAAGCTCCGAAGTTAAATCTGCAGCAACATCACTTCCTAGGTTTCAATTATCTTCGAGATTTTCTTAGGGCTAGTTTTTTTTGCAGTGGCTGTCAAGAAGTTGCAACCTATTTTGTGCAGTTCCCTCAATGTGGAAAATATGTTTGTAACATGCTTGACTTTTCGTTCCAGCTTGTCACAATCCCCGCATCACTT
>JAUMAI010000708.1:10666-14197 GCA_032116775.1 Pirellula sp.
ACGCGCATTCGTGTTTCATTATTTGTTGATGTGTTATCAAGTTTGTTGGCTGTTAGAGCTAGGCTTGACACGAACCTCGATCGTTGGACATAACGGTGGCGTGTGAAGCAGAAATGTGTAAGCAAAAGTAAATAGCAATTTCTTGATTGGAGTTGATTGTTAGCAGGCTTCGGCCTTTGCTGACTTTTTGCGAGACTTGTTTAGCAGACGTCGGTATGATGGCAAGCATCGAAGGCATTACATTAAAAATGTATTCTTGTAGCCAAGCGTAGAATTGACCAATAAAGCTTACAGAACGCAGGAAATTACTCGAGACAACACGGATGTCCCGTTGGCTACGGATGGCCTTTGCTTATCTTCCTTGACCTATTCTTTTCCCTTTGTTTTTCCACGCTGAATATCGCCCCTGATTACGCACAGATTCTTCAGCGACCCTATCTCTCTGAGCGACGAAGTGCCGTGATGGGCTTATACAAGTTTTGTTAGTGCTGGGTGGGAAAGTTTCTAGCATTATCGAATGATTCGATTGAAACAACAGGACGTTACGTCAGCAGGGATAGCTGGCGCTTGCGGCATGATGCCGCTTTTTAAAATACTCTGGTCGTCTTTTCGCTAGAGCAGTTTTATGGACTAGCGGAAATCGCGAGAGGTGTTCTCCAGGGGGACTAAATCGCTGAGGTCTTCTAGTCGCCCCACAACGACATGGCTTACACCATTTCGATTCTCGAGCACACCGTGCGCCAACCACATGTTGGATTGTTTGGCAATTTTGTAAAAACGTTCCCAGATTTCCATGCGGATCACCAAGTTGATAGAGCCCGTCTCGTCTTCAAGTGTGACGAAGGTAATGCCTTTGGCTGTGCCGGGACGTTGTCGCAGCAAGACCATTCCTGCGACTGCGACATATTGCCCATGTCGTAGGTTAGATAGTTGATTTGCCGTTTTAACGCGTCGTTTGTTCAGGTGCTCGCGATAAAATAATAGAGGATGACCGCGCAGAGATAGTCCCGTGGTCTGGTAGTCTGCAAATACTTCCTCCCGAGTTGTTAGGCGTTGTAATGGTTCTGGGATCGCTTCATCTTCGTCAGCTCCCGTAGCTTCTAGCAAAGATAGACTACCGGCTGATTTTTCTTGAGCTAAAGATTGCCAAACGGCGGCTCTACGATGACCGGTGAGCGAATTCAGTGCGCCTGCTTCTGCCAGTTTCGTAAGTAAGGCTTGGCCGATGCCTGTGCGTTGTTGGAGTTGAGTGACATCCGAAAATCTTCCTCCGATTTTTCTCTGCTCAACTAAGTGTTGGGCTACCTCTGCTTGCATGCCTTGTATTTGATGTAGCCCCAAGCGAATTTGATAGTCGCGATTTAAGCGTCTTCCACCTGGCTTACGGACCGCTTGCGATAACGGTTCGAGGGTTGTTTCCCATTCGCTGTGATTAACATCGACACCAGCCACTGTCACGCCATGTCGCTGAGCGTCCTGGACCAACTGTGCTGGAGCATAAAAGCCCATGGGTTGGCTGTTGAGCAGAGCGGTACAGAATACTGCGGGGTAGTGGCACTTGATCCAGGCTGAGACATACACCAGTAGCGCGAAGCTGGCTGCGTGTGACTCGGGGAAGCCATATTCGCCAAAGCCCCTGATTTGGGTAAAAACGCTTTCCGCAAATTGTTGAGACAGCCCGTTAGCCAGCATCCCATGAATTAGTTTTTGACGGAAGCGATCGATGACACCGGGGCGACGCCAGGCTGCCATGGCGCGTCGCAACTGATCTGCTTCGCCGGGAGTAAAGCCAGCAGCTACCACGGCCAAACGCATTGCTTGTTCCTGAAAGATGGGAACGCCCATCGTTTTGGTCAATACCTGGGCAATTGCCTCGCTCGGGTATTGTGGCTGTTGTCCAGTTTCCCTGGCACGCAGATAAGGATGTACCATTTGGCCCTGAATTGGACCGGGACGCACAATAGCTACTTCAATTACCAAGTCGTAATAGCAGCGTGGTTTGAGCCGAGGTAGCATACTCATTTGGGCTCGGCTTTCGATTTGAAAGACACCGATAGTGTCAGCCCGGCATATCATGTCATACACCTGCCGATCTGCGTGTGGTACGGTTGCGAGGTTGAGATCTACGTCATAATGTTTGCGCAGCAGATCAAGGCTACGATGTATGGCTGAGAGCATACCTAAGGATAAACAATCGACTTTCAGAATTCCGAGTTCATCTAAATCATCTTTGTCCCACTGGATAACCGTACGTCCCTCCATGGAAGCGTTTTCGATTGGGCATAACTCACAAAGCCAACCGCGAGTCATGACCATACCTCCCACGTGTTGTGATAAATGACGTGGGAATCCAACCAAATGATTTACTACATACAGAAAACGCTTTCCTAGTGGTGATTCCGGATCGAGGCCAGCCTCACGACAGCACTCTAGTAAACCACCAGCAGCGCTGCGCGAATCAACACGTTTAGCAATCGAATCGATCTTGTCCAAGGAGACTCCCAACGCCTTACCGCTATCACGGACTGCCGAGCGAGTGCGGTAGGTGATGACTGTCGCCGTCATGCCTGCTCGATATCGGCCATATTTCTCGTAGATATATTGCAGGACTTCTTCACGACGTTGATGCTCGAAGTCAACATCGATATCGGGAGCCTCATTTCGCTCGCGACTGATGAATCGTTCAAACAAGAGATCGAGTTGCGCTGGGTCGACGGAGGTAATGCCCAAGCAAAAACAGACGACGCTGTTGGCTGCAGAGCCGCGACCTTGACACAAAATACCTCTTTGGCGCGCGTAACGTACTAAGTCCCAGACCGTTAAGAAATAAGCCTCATAATGTAGCTCTTCAATCAATTGCAGTTCATGCTCGATCAATTCAGCGATCTTGGTAGGGATTCCAGCTGGATAGCGGCGTCCTGCCCCCTTCCATGCCAAATGTTTGAGATACGCGATGGGGGTATAGCCTTCAGGGGCTAATTCAACCGGATATTCATAACGCAATTGACTTAAACGGAATTGACATTGAGCTGCGATTTCTTCGGTGCGAGCCAATGCTTCGGGGCAATTGCGATATAAGCGTTGAATTTCCTCTAATGGACGCAGGTAGTGTTGGCCATTGGCGGGACGTTGTTGGCGGATGGTATCAACCGTAGTTCCCATTCGAATCGCAGCCAAGCAGTCATGTAAAATCATTCGTTCCGGTGTGTGATATTGGACATCACCGCCGGCTAATAGTGGGACCTTGCTCTGTTGCGATAGGTTTTTTAGTCGCTCCAGTTTGCTGCGGTCATCAACTCCACGTTGTAATTCACACATCAGTGAACCTTGTGGGCCAAAAATCTCTCGAAATATCCCTAACCACCTTAACCAATCGCTGTCACGATCCGCATCGAAATGGCTGGGAGGCCAAGTGTAGGTATTGGATACTCCTGGTAGAGCTGATTTAGGTGATATGGGAACGGGGGCTGACGTTGAATGTGCGGTAGGGTTCGATGCCGTGTCACCCTGCCAAATATTTAGTTGCTCGGC
>JAUMAI010000708.1:14207-16880 GCA_032116775.1 Pirellula sp.
TAGTTCCGGATCCGCAAGTATTGAAGATGAATTAGGTGACAATGGAGCTGGTTGGCGCAAGCACAATCCAGCCAACCAGCCATCGGCATGTTCTGCAATGTCATTCCAGTAAAGTATGCATTCGCCTTTGTTGGCTCGGGTGCGTCCGAGAGTGAGTAGGCGGCATAGTTGACCATAGGCCGCTCGATCGCGTGGCCATACAAGCACAGGTGGGCCATCAAGTGGATGCAGTTCGACGCCCACAATGAATGGAAAGTTGGTTTCTTTGGCAGCCGCATAGCCTCTCACAACACCGGCTAGCGAGTTACGGTCGGTAATGGCTAGTCCGCTATAGCCGAGCTCAATGGCTCGTTCGACCAATTCGTCAGCATGGGAAGCACCTTCCAAAAAAGAGAAGTTGGATTTGCAGTGTAACTCGCAGTACATGTTTAGGCGTGCTCCTGTGCTCCATCGATCAGCGAAATGCTCAGCGAAACGCTCAGCGAAACCAAATCCATCTGGTTAAGGCAGGCTCAATCAAAAATGCCGTGCAAGAACCATTCACCTGTATCTATTTGGCGAAAGATCCACCACCATTGCTGTCGATCGGTTTCGACTCGATAGTAGTCGCGACGTTGGCTTGGTCCGCGCCACCAACCACTCTCGATTCGCTCCGGTCCCCAGCAACGCATGATGCGATGCAGTTTACCCTCATAGCCAAATTGAGCTGGCTCTCCATCTGGTGCTAAGGCAGTAGCCGATAAGTGTTGGGGCTTGGATAATAGTTGTAATGGACGGCGCAGTGGATCTTGTGGAGTTGGTTCAGGACTGCGCTGCTCCCAGCGAGCTGCTAATTTGCGAGCAGTGCTTTGCTTTTCTCCTGTGTTGCGTCGTCCTGTCCAGGCGCGATAGCTCACCGTCGATTCCGGTATCGGGTCACCTTCTACATGTGGTTGTAATACTTGGTTGCGTCCTAGGCGACTGCTGAGTGAGTCGAGAAATAACGCAAGTTGCTGACGATGTTTGTGGTTATCGTTATCGAAGAGTTCAGGTTGTTGCCATACTAAAGGTTCGACCAGCGTAATTTGCAAAGTGACTTGATCGATCGAAGCTGGTTCCTCCCAGTGTCTTTCGAGTTGTCCAGCTAGTAAGGCATGTAGGTGATCGGCTTCTGCTGTCGGTCGAAATAGGCCTAGTTGCAACAGACGTGGGGCTGCTTCCACAGCTCGCATGCAACAGTGGATACGTAACGCTCCTTCTCCTTGTTGACGCAATTTGTGAGTTAAGTTGGTAATCATCCGTCGCAGCAATTCACTTAATGAGTCCTGGCGATCGGTTGGGTATTCGAGGCGTTGTTCGAGATAGTATTCCGGAAGTGGACGCCAAACCGCAAAGGTCTCTGCGATTTCACCAAGTATTTGAGCGATACGAGTGGGGACTTCGTCGCCTAAACGAGAAGCCAGACTATGACGAGGCAACTGTAAAAGATCGCCAACGTTGATAACTCCAAGGCGTTGCATCTTCTGAACTGCAGGATGAGGTAGGCGCAGTGCTTCAACCGGTAATGGCTCCACATACCATCGCAAGCTTTGGTGGTTATGGAGTTCATGGAGCTCGTTAGTCGTGGATGTGTAGGAACTGTTTAGCGTCTGAGGAGCTACGGTTGTTGAATCTGGTCGAGAAGATACAGGGGGCTGTGGAGGCTGGATGATGGGGGCGAACCAAGGTTCCTGAGTCTCCTCTTGTGGATGTGTTTGTGAATGGACTCGCCAGCCAAAGCGGCTTAATGCCCAAGCGGCTCCTACTGTATCCGCGATACCAATAATGGCTTGATAGCCATGGCCTGTTAGCCATTGCTGGATTTGCAGAGCCAATTTTTCTTCGCTACCAAAAAGTGATCCTAAGCCTCGAATGTCGAGCATCAGGCCTTGAGGCTGGGAGAGGGTAAGACCTGACCAAGGTTTATTGTCTAAAGGCTCTAGTCCTACTATTGGGCTAAACTGCTGAGCTTCTTCTGCCAGTTGGCATAGACGATCGAGATCCTCTTGCGGATCATATTCCACAACCTGTAGTTCATGCTGAGAACGTTGGCCCAGCCCTACTGCTTCGCTGAGTGATATGTTAGCGCGGATCCCTAATGAGCGTGCGGTACGGCAGGCTGCAACAACGATAAGGCCTCGGCGCGAGTCACGCGCTGACAGCACAAGCGGTGGCGGAAGCTGCAAGCTGCTGCGCACTCTTTGGCATGGCCAGTTGGGCAGCCAAATGCTGAGTATGCGAGTTGATGATGCGGCTACCATGGGAATCATTCCTAGTCAGCCCCTGCTTGGGCGAATGTATCGAGCGTCGATCGGTAGAGGTAGAGTGTGTGGTCAAGGAATTAAGTTTGATGAGACTAATCTCTTGTGCAGTGAGTTCGCGGATCCAGTTTGAGCGATGTGAGCTTGCTGTGGCTCCGACTTCTAGCCAGATTGAGTCCCTGGTTTTACTTCCTCCGTGCCCAGCTCCACTGCGACAGCGAAGTAGCTCTACTTGTAAATAACGTCCCTTGGAAGATGTGGTTAAAGGTTGTGGTCCAGGAAGGTTGGAAGCGTATGCTGAGAAAGCTTTGACTTGCCATTGCACATCAGCCCAACTGGGGCGGTTACGTGTACGAAAGTCGCGAATAAACAAGCCAAGTGTTCCACCAGTCTC
>JAUMAI010000709.1:0-8554 GCA_032116775.1 Pirellula sp.
AGGTTGGTGTTGACGGCGACAACGCGATCGTTTGCTGCTAGATTTTCCATGAGTTGAGGCGGGTTGGGGGTTCCAAGTCCCTCAATTCAAACACAGGGGGTGGGACATTTATTGGGACACCTTCAATTTTTTTGATTTTTTTACTGGCGTGTGCTGTCGCCATGTTGGGATTCGGGATCAGCATGTGCTGAAGCGGGAGATGATGTGGTCGCGTTTGCGGCGGGCTTGCGCTTCGTCGCGAGTGGCGAGGTTGACGCGTACCCTCTCGGCGGTTCCGTCGGGTTTGTGGATGGTGCCGTGGAACCACCAGGTGCCGTGGTTGTTCCAGAGATGGTGATTGGGGCCGTCGGTCTTTTGGCGGCGGGATATAGTGGGAATGGTGGTGCTCATTGGTTTGGTCATGGTTTGGATTCACGACACCAAGAGCCCCGGAAAAAAGAAGACGCCTGCCCCGAATGACATCAGAGCAGGCGTCGGAAAATTCCGGTGAGACTTTTGTTGGGTGGGTCTGTCTGGTCCCACTCCCTCATCCCGCGATTTTCTCGCGGAAGCACCTTGGCGTCTCTGCCAGGTTGCTGGTCCTGCATCGCTGCAGGACACTCTTGATGTCGGGAGGAAGTTAACACGCCCAGCCGATGGGTCAACGGGATTTTAGCGTTTCGGTTGTCATAAAGATGACAGCCCTAAAGATGGTGGATGGCTGGTGTGAAGGTTTCCCTTCAGTCATGGATCAAACCAACACCGAACCAACAATTGAAAAGCCCGCGCCGAAGAAAACACTGAGAGAAGTCTACGCCAATGCCGCGAGCGGCTTGCTGTTGATGATGAATGAATCGGTGACGGAGGAACTGCAGGAGAACCTGCCTACAAATGTGTCGCCAGCTTGCTCTTGCTGCGAACGCAAAGGTTCGTGATGGCGATTTCAGAGTGACGACTCGGTCGATAGACTTGCTTCAGCGATGATCCATTCGTATTTCATCAATTTCATGAGCGCAAAAGATTCCATTCTCCCTGAGTACCTTAAGGCACTCTTCGTGGTGAAAGACGAAGATGTGCAGTGGCCTAATGAGTTCTGGATCATCACAGCATGCAATCCTTACTCACTTGGAGATTCGAGCGGCGATGATGCCGCCGACACACGCTTGAGAAAGGCGCTAAGTCGAATGGGTTGCTGGAAAATCAGGATCAAAGGCATTTCCCCTGACTGGAAGCATGGCGAAAAATCTTTTGCCTTCACTGGGCTCGATCGTAGCGAAGTGCTTGAGCTGGGGCGTAAATTTCAACAGAACGCCGTGTTTCATGTGAAGGGCGACGTGCTCAGCGTTGTTGCATGCGATGGCAGCCGTGTAGCCGTGGCCGGATCTTTCGGAGAGAGGATTCGTCGGAGTCAGGACTGCGTGCGGATGCAGTCACCAAAAACCACCTTGCACTGACCAGTGCCATGGCGGCAAAGTCACCCCCAATGGTCAAAACCCCGGTGCGCATGTGCTGTGGTTGAGGTGAGGACTTCAAAGACCAGCCGGCGGAAACTCACACCAAAGCCACTTCAGCGCCGATTTTGGCGTGTTGGGATTGGCGGCCACACGGGCTCTGACCAAGGGGTCCTCATGCCCAGCGAGTGATGCGAGGATTTCGCCAGGTGCAGCAGGGTCAGATGCGATGAGCAGCACCTTGTCATTCGGGGGCGGTTCCATGGGGCGCTCTATTTTGGGCTCGCTCGACATGGCTCAGCGCTGGTTGTCCTGCCGTTTGGAGGAAGGTTGTTTCTTGCGGCGTTTCATCCGCTGGTTAAAAACGTAGAACAGCATGTTCCACGGACGGACTGGGACTAAAAGTCCCGGCCACATGAAGCGGCATCATTAGACACCCCCCCTGCTGACCATTGACTCGTGACCAATGACCTTATTATCTCCACTTCAAACTTCCAACTTGAACCTTGAATCTTAGCTTTTCGCGTGCTTTAAGAGCAATAGCAGATGCAGGGCAGCCAGGAACCGAAACATATTTCAGAAATTTTCTATCTATACTAATAATTGTCCAACCCTGAATACCAAAATCAAGATAGATTTACTAAAAGATAAACACATCTAAACTCACTAAAATAGTTAGTGTAGTGCAGTCCTGCATTACTCGCTCCGATAGCATAAAAGTAATATATACAAATTATACGTAAATAATGAAATCTGAATTAATTCCAATCTTCGCATCTTCTGAATTTGAGGCGTGCGAAAAGATTTATGAACATCTAGAGAATGCCAAAGTTGCTGGCTGGGTGCCTTGTAAAAATTATGCTTTGGTTGATGGGTGGAAAAATCAATATGAATTTGTTCGCAACCAAGAAAAATATATTTTGGAATTTGATATGAGACCATCACTTCCAATGTTTAGCAGTGAATTAAATTTTACATTACATAGCTTAATGCTGACGGAACCTAATGCGCTTCATAAAATGAGAAGTGTACGTGACGGGACACCAATTGATCAACAAAACTATTTTTGGGGCTACGTGTTTTGGTCTATTGTCGCGGCGGTTATAATATATATTATAAATCAGTAGCTAGAAACTTGCTGCCAGAAAGAAATCCGCTGCTGATCCCGCCAAGACACTAGAAGCTCAACCCTGGGACGCAACTTAGTAAAGTGGGCACTGTTGAGCGTAGAGAATTATTTTATAACAGCATGCGTTCGAGCTTTTCGAGTGCTTCTTCGATTGCTCCATCCATCAGACCGGCCTCGTCAACGAGGATACTAAAGTTTTCAAGTAATAGCTTTCGTTCTGGAAGAGAGGCAACCTGTCCTTTCTGGCATGCATCATGCAATTTTTTCATAACGATCGCGCCGGGTCCATGCGTATTGCTTTTGAGTAAGTTCATGACCTTATCGCAATTATCATCACCTACGACCTGCCCCAAAAGTTTTTGTTCTGCCTTACTGATCACGCCATCCGCAATGAGAAGGTAGACCAGCCCCCATACCCTAACAGATTCGAGGCTTTTATTGCTGATCTTCTTGAGCGCGTTGCCGCTGATCCTATCAAAATCTTTACCGACAGCTGCATCTAGATTAAGCAGATCCTCGATTGTTAGATTTTCAGCTCTTTGCAGCTTTTGACATAAAGGCTCGAACCTGATAAGGGCACGTATGCGATGGGGGATCATCGGGTGTGTTGACCATACAGCATTTGTCTGCCCCTCATTTTGGGAAAGCTCTCTAAATTGACTGAGAATGCTGGAAATATCGGGGTGTATGTGCGGTTCGCCAAGTCCTGCCGCTGTCTTGATCATTGCCCCACATGCATCTTCAAGAGATCCACAAGCCAACATGCCGATACGGTCGGCGCTAATCTCAGCTGATCTACTCAGGCTCAGCACCGCCAGGCGATCGCCAAGGCTGTCATCGTCTCCTTCTTTGGGGTATCTCCAATGCTCGCATAAATAATGGCCGACTTCATGACCGATAACAAATCTGACCTCCTGGGGCCTTAGTTTTTCTATGATTGCTGAGCTCAGCACCACAGAGAAAAAATCCTCCTCATTTGAACTGTGAGGGACGCAGTATGCCTGCATGTTTGAATCAGGCACCACGAAGCAGTCCAATTGGTACTTCAGGTGCATCGAGTCTCCGAGCCCTTCGAGTGCAGCTGCAAGATTAGGAAATAGTGCTGTTGTGATTTTAAGACCCTCTGACAGCAATTTTACACGTATTTTCCTCGAGTCTAGAGGAACCGATCCCTCATTTAAAGAAAGCCCATGATATGATGGATTGTCGTGTGAATATCTGACATTAAGAAAGTTCATCCTATGTATCATGGATTAGCCATCTGATGAATTTTTTATGTGGCGCATGAAATATCGTTATCCAAGATGCCTGACCCTAGCTTGACCAATTTTTTCAAGCCACATTCGTGATTGATCAGCTACATTTGAATCATCATGGCCGATCCTCGCGGAATGTTTTTTGAATAGTTTATTAAGTTGTTTGCGGATTTCTTCTTTTGACATATCTGAAGTTATTCCTAGGAAATCATCATCTGACTCATCACCACCCAACTCCGTGAATTTTACATTTACCGTATGGCGGTCCGTCATGATGCGAACCTTTGTCTCGTCGAGATGTAGCGCTCTAGCCAGTTTCGTTAAATTAGCCATCTCAGATGGATGTGCTTCACCGTCTGCTTTAAGCACATTAAGGCATAGTTCATATGCATCGTACTTGTGCCTCGGGATGTCGATATTGTTCAATATAACTACAGCGTCTTCAAATAATTCATGAGCATTTCCACGACGCAGCTCGTCTGTTGCCTTTTGTAAGGCCTGGTTTAATAATTGGTTGCGCTCAAATTGGTCATCTGGCTCAAGGGCGTTCATCGACTTAGATCCCCATGCCCTGATTACTTCGACTTCATCGTCATCAAATTTTCCATCTTCTCCCGCTATGCACATGGCGAGTTGTAGACTGGCCGCGTGAGCTTCACTTTCTTTATTTTGTTCATCAAGATAACCATCTTGAACATCATAATTCCAGGTAGTCTCCGCTGATGATGCTACACGACCTGTCACTTGGTCTTTTACAGATAGAGTCGCTTTGATTCTCCTGTGGCCGCTCTCAGGAAAGACCAGAGCTTCGATTGGTATTCCCACCAATGTAAGCCAATCTGAAGCACCGGCGCCTGGCTGGACAACTTGTTCCAGCCTCAGTGACATCTTTAGTTTGGTGGAATCAATATCTTGATACTGATCTATAACCGTCAGAATAGGCTTACCGTTTCCTTTGGTTCCATGCGTTATATCTGACATGGTCAGGTTGAATTCAGGCAAGATGGGAGAAATATGAGTGATGATTCCCTGGGTCTGCACATTTAGGACACTTAAGGAGACGCCATTCTTGTGAAATGGCTCCCTAACCAGCCGAACCTTTAGTGATGATGATTCTGCAGTAGTAGTGTATGTCGACCGATTAGTCGGTGTACCATTTCCTTTCGACCCAGAAGAAAGCCCATTACTAATAGCATCCATAAGAACTACAGCTATTATTAGTACAAATATGCATAATAAAAACTCCATTTTTTTGAATTTATCCGATGAAAATTTTAGTTAATATATTTAGTGAGCCAAATAGCTGCTATCTCTTATACTTTGCTCTGAATTGATTCTCATCTAATCTATTTTGAAATCAGGAATTGAGATGGGTGCTTCCCGTGAAGCTTGAACTTTGTAGGTTTCTTTGAAGACCAGTCCGCTTTCCACATCACGCATTTCAATCCACATAACTTGGTCCTCATCATACCGATAAGTAAAATCAACTGGCTGCCCTTCTGGACGGCCGCCGGGCAGGGGTCCAACCCTAGACTCAAAGACAATGTTCACGAACTCAGGATCCGTCTCTTCTTCGGCTGATTGGGTCAGCTTGAAATGAATGTATTGTTGCCCGTTTGAGGCTGTCCGAAAGCGCTCCGTATTTGAACATGGTAGTTGGGTATCTTTCTTGAGGATAATGGTAACCCTGTCTTCAATGTTGCCTTGGTGTTCATCGTGTTCAAGCGCGATGGTGCCAAAGTAGTGATTGGCTACATCTTTTACA
The DNA here is from genome assembly GCA_032116775.1 of Pirellula sp. Classification (GTDB taxonomy): domain Bacteria; phylum Planctomycetota; class Planctomycetia; order Pirellulales; family Pirellulaceae; genus JAFLCP01. Next base: position 5,581 of record JAUMAI010000709.1, read on the forward strand.
CTTACGCCACCTAGTGCTTCTCGCTGCATTGGTTTTAGGCGATCAGTGGACTTTAGGCCTGCGTAGATCGAAGCTCCCAGCGCAACTGCCTCGTCCGGGTTCACTTCCTGCGAACCCTCTTGACCCATGACTCGCTTAACTGAATCTCTGATTGCAGGAACTCGTGTGCTCCCCCCAACGAGCAGTACAACATCAATATCTCTTGGTGTCATATTGATGTTGTCCATCGCGGTTTCAATTCTCATCTCAGCCCTAGCCACTAGACCCTGAATTGCTTTGTTAAATTCTTGGCGCGTAACATCACCACGTAATGGACCATCTGGTCCTCTCGTGTAAGTGAATCGCTTGCTCTCCACCTTGCTCAGTGAGCGCTTGATTGATTCGGCTTCAAGGATCAGAGTCTGCCACTCTTCGGACTTACTTTCATCTTTCGAGTTACGAATGCCAAGTGCCGCGCGCAGTGTATGTCCGTATTCTTCCCTGTATTTTTCGTCGATGATTTCAGCAAGTTTTTGGTCAAAGTCTATACCACCCAAGTCAGAATCACCTTCTGAAGTCAGGCATTCTACATCGGTTCCATTGACCTTCGCGATGGTCACATCAAAGGTGCCCCCTCCAAGGTCATACACCATCACATTGCCATTAACAGGATGCTTTAGGGCATATGCCAGTACCGCAGCTGTCGGTTCATTGATGATGTTGATAACATTGAGGCCAGCTTCTTTGCCAGCTTCCATCGTTGCTTTTCTTTGTCTCTCTGCAAAGTTGGCAGGTACAGTGATCACGACATCTCTGATTTCACCTTCGGATTTAGAGGCTTCCTGTGCCAGCTTGCGAAGTATCATTGCTGATGCAGAAACTGGAGTGATTTTGACACCTTTAATAGGCTCTTCAGTTAAATCGGAACCCATGTGTCTTTTGAACCGACGTATTACTGAGTTGGGTGACTGGCCGATTTCGACATAAGCCTCTTTTCCTACGACACAATTGCTATTGGATTGTACCCATACGCATGAAGCCATGATACGCTCTCCATCCACGGGTATGATATGTGGCTGGCCATGATCATCCAGTTTGGCAATGGCCGAGAATGTTGTTCCTAGATCGATTCCGATAATATTGCTCATTGTTTCCTTCGTTTGATATTACTGATTTTTTTTAGCCGCAGATTCTTCACAATCGGCTGCCAGCGGCGACAACGTTGCGGCATCATATTTATAGCGTATGACTTTCGCTTTTCGAACAACAGTATCATGCGCATGCGCGCCGCGAATGACATAGCCGTGCTTAATTACCTCGGCGACTTTTCGATCCAGATGCGGCGTGTTGGTGGGCCTGGAGACCTCAAGAGCGTCCCACTTATGGAGCTCTACATCATTCAAATCAATTCCCTCGGTAATTTCTAGTTGATGGATTCCAAGAATGTTCAGAGATCCAAGTATAGACAGGTTGAATTCATTTAGTTGATTGCGCGTCTGATCGTCCAGTTTCAACACGGACTCAAGTTGGATGAGTTCGTCACGCAGGGTAAGAATGCTCTGAACTAATGGCGCCAGCATTGACATTTGGTAGCCTTTTTTAAGCTCCGCTAATTCGTTGTCGCGAGACCTCAGGCTTTCGGTAACCTGTTTGGAATATTCCATGGTCTTATTTGCTGTTTCGTTAGCTCCAGCAGAACTATCGGCGATTCGCTGCATGTATGTGACAACCTTGTCGAGATGCTTCTGCACACGATCCTTGAAGTCATCGACCAGTTGTTTGGTCATTAACTGTGTATCTTGTGCTGCTTGCTGCGCATTGTTTAGAATTTCTTCAGTTCTTACTTGGTAAGCTTTCTGGTCGGTCTCAAATTTTTTGGTGCCTTCTTTCAGATCTTCTCGTAATTGGGTCAGCAGCATCAGTGCTTCCTCAGTCAGAAGCGGAATTTGCTGTCCACCATCTAGAATGCGCTTTCTTAATTCTTCAAACTTTGCCCCTTGTTTCCTCATGAAGAAGACCCACATGGCTAATGCACCTGTCGAAGCTGCCAACAATGTGGCAAATATCCAGGGGACTACTGATGGTCCCAACCAGGAGAACTCTGATTTGGCATCAACTTCAACCTCGGATTGAGGCCCCATGATTTCCTTGCCATCACTGGAAGATTCCGTATTTCTGGGTGGTGTGGATGGTTTTTCTGTTACAGATGATTCTGTTTTTTTTAGTGTGGCTTCTTCTTGTGCCCATATTGCTACCGTGCACAAGAGTAACACCGACGTTATTTGGGATAAGATTTTCTGCATAGGACCATTAATGTCTACACGAATTGCCCTCATTTCCGTCAAGAACAAAAATTAGGTCAGCTCATTCATTTGAAAATGTTTTTTTGCACATGAATTTTACCGATATCAAATATTCTAAATCTGTGTGGCGCAAGACTTCAAGAATCAAAAGAGGAAGGCGGAAACTCGATCCAAAGCCACTTCAGCGCCGATTGAGGCGTGTTGGGATTGGCCGCCACGCGGGCTCTTACCTCCGGGTCCTCATGCTCAGCGAGTGAGGCGAGGATTTCACCGGGAGCACTTGGATCCGATGCGATGAGCAACACCCTGTCATTCGACGACAGATCAAAGCAGCGTTGTTTTCTGGGTTTGCTCGACATGGCTCAACGCGGGTTGTCCTGCCGTTTGGAGGAAGGTTGTTTCTTGCGGCGTTTCATTGGCACATGCCCCTTGAGGCAATCGACCTTGCGGAAACGCGAGCCGTCCCACGGGATCTCCTCTCCGCCGAGAAACACGCGGGTGCCGGTGATGAAGACCGCCTGTGCGCCGTCCCGTCTGTTTTCTACGTGCAGGACATTGTAAACCCGGTCACGACGCAGCGGTCCGTCCGGGAACGAAATGAGCTGCGGTTGATAATTGCTTCCTGGGTGTACCGGTCTCGCGAGGTTGGTGTTAACGGCGACAACGCGATCGTTGGGTGCTAGTTTTTCCAT
>JAUMAI010000710.1:0-24727 GCA_032116775.1 Pirellula sp.
GATCTCGCTTGGCTACGAAACGCCAGCAGTGCTACTCGCGATGCTAATCTCGAGTCACTCCCAACCATCAACATATTACGGCCAGGCTGGCTAGTGCGACTTATACAGACTGCGGGTCGAATAGCGACTGCATCGCCGATAACCATGGGATGAGATTGTTGTCCAAGTAATTGCCTCGCCGATTTCAGGGCATTATCGAGATCACCTTGTTGCCATGTACTTGGTTTGTGTCCTTCAAAAACAATTGGTTTCTCTAAGCGATTGGTGGTCGTGTCTCGATTCACAGGTCCATCTTGCATCGCTGTGAACCATTGCTTTTGTTCTGCAGCACTCACCCATGCAACTTGTAATGGCTGATTGCCTTCGATTCTTCCACCAGCATTGTTATAGATTGCCTGGCCGGGATAGCTGAGGCGACTGGCCGCAAGATTATCATCGCTGAGAATAACTGCCGCATCCGCTTCATCGCATTGCAATGCAATTCGTACTCCCATCTGCCCCAGGGTAGTACGGGGAAGTGAGTAGGCACCCGCCAAAGTCTGTGACGCCAATATCGCATGTACCCCGAACGATCGACCTTGTCGCACTACACGATCAAGCAGCAGTGCAGCTTGCTGAGCTAACTTATCGTCTTGTATGAAGAGTTCTTGGAACTCATCGATTACAAGTAAAACTCTTGGCATCGGCTTGTCTGGATTCTTCAAAGTCCATCCAGCTAGATCTTGGACTCCCGAATCACGAAACAATTCACCACGCTGCTGAAGACACTGGTCTAAAAACTCTAACGCGCTAACACCAAATTCTCGCTGGCTTTCAATACCGATGATATCGGCATGAGGCAATTTCCCTTCGGCGTAAATCTGGAATTCCACACCTTTCTTGAAATCGAGAAGGATCAACCGCAATTGCTCAGGCGAATAGCGCATCGCTGCACTGGTTATCAGCGTATGCAGTAGGGTCGATTTACCAGAGCCTGTTTTACCAGCAATCAGTACGTGCTGATTTGTGCCTATCCCCAAACGCATCGATACGGTGCGTCCCGGGCCGCTTTGCCCCAAAGGGACATCCAATAGCTTGGCAGCATTTTCCTGCCAACGTGTATCCACGTCACCCAGCACTTGCCGTAGCGGTAACTCGATTTTACCAGCCTCTAACGCTGCGATACCGCAAGCCCTTATCAGTCGACTCTTCAATTCATCGTCAGGAGGTTGCTCCATTTCGAAGGGGAGTGTCTGCAAGCCATCCTCCTGAACCTTCACCTCGCCTGAGTCCTCAACTTTGAGCCGCAAGCCTATGTGATCGAAGGCTTTCTTTTCCATGAAATTAGGCCACATGATCGACTCATCGTGTTGCAGACAGATCGCCACGCCACAACGTGGTCCTGCTTGCAGAAGGCTGACGATACTTTTCCAACTTGCCTCATCACAACCAAAAGGAAAATCGGGCCATAGAACAAAATGATATGGCTCTGCCAAACTTCCAGCTTGCTGGTTGTAAGCATGCAGATTTTTATAACGATCCCGTAGTTGCTGCTGTATAACCTGTTCGCTGTGACGCACAAGTTCGCCCAGATGATGGCCGATATGCACAGGCTCTGTCCAAACTCGATGCTGCACCAAGCGCGGATCGAAATCGGCTAAGTGCATCAACCAAGAGAAGTCACGTCCCAGACCGCGCGGATCGATTACCGTCAAGAACACCTTACCTGGTGGCAGACTGGTCAACGCCCGCATTACCACCTGCGTCAGTATTTTCTTGGCCTTCTCGCCTTGACGCAAATCGCTGCGAACCAAGAGCCCCGAGTGCGATAAAGGCAGGAACACAACCGGCAATTCGACAACTTCTTCTCCGCTGGCTTTAATCGCTTGATCCGCTGCCACAACGGACTTTTGATTACTGTTATAGGCTGATACTTGTAGAGCGGGAGTGATCAGTTTCAAACTCCCAAGCACCATGGCCGGTTCATCCGCAACCGGTGCTGGCAATCCTTGACTCCAGCACTCATGGTTCCAAGGATGATAATGTTGTTCGAGACTTTTCTTCAATCGAGCACTGACTTTCTGTGCGGACTTAAGACCTTTCGCTACACGAAACCCGGTCCTCTCCTGCCATTGTTCAGCGGTCTTATCAACATCGCTCAACCGCTGTAATTTCACTTCGCGGCGAGTTACTAATTGGCCATGAGATTCTCGACTTCTCTGGACCTGCAAAGCCTGGCCCGTTTCATTCGCCTGCTGTACCCTGCTGACGAACTCTTTCTCGACCTTGTCGCGAAACTCCGACATCGTCCGCTTCAATTCCTTTTTATCTGCCTCGACACGTTCCTCTAAGCTGGCAGCATTCGCTTTCCAATGTTTTTCAGCATCAGACCGCGATTTCTCATGTTTTTCCTGCAAGGCGTTGAGCTTATTCTCAGCCTGCTGCCGCGCGAATTGCTCGGCCGTCTGTAAAGCTTGTTGGCAGTCGGCCCAGAGTACTTCGATCGTTGGATAGTGCTTACTGGAATAATTTTTAAGAGGAACACGCAAGCCATATCGGATTGAAATAGCCGAAATGACCCATACGCTTGCAACGCCTATTCCGGCAATCACCCAGTCTTTTGCTAATCCGTAAGCCAAGCCACCTGAAGCTAAAGCCAAGCCGATCGACAATACCCAGAACCAAAACGTTTCGGTGATTTTAGCAAGAGGATGAAATCGCAACTGATCTACTTCATGATGCAATTTGGAATGTAATTCGCCGAGATGCTCAGTCGCCTCAAGCAGACTCGATATTCGATCGAACTTCTCGTTCGGCTTTTCGTGATGAATGCGGACACCGCGGTACTGCGCCAATTCACGAGCTTCTACCACGGCCTGCGCTGAAGGCTTGGCAGTGGCCTGCAGTTGCTGCATGACCTGCTCATACTCATGACGTGGATCATCCTTATGTTTCTTATATTCGATATCCGCTTCATGCAAAGCTTGGGTATACTGCTGCTGAAAAAACTGTAGCCTCGATTTTCGCTCTTGCTCTAACTTGTTCAACTTGCTTTTTTGTTGTTCGATCGATTGCCATACTTTCCTGTCAGCCGCTTCTGCATAGCGTTCTAATTCATCGTCCCATTCGGTTATGGCCTTCGCATCTTGAGAATCGCAGTCCCGCTGTAATTGCTCTAGTTGTTGCTCTTCGCTGGACTCTAATTCAGCTCGATGTTTGCTCAAATTGTGCAATCGATTCTGCAGCTCGGCTTGCGCGTCGTTAAATCGACGTTTCAGAGACTCGTTGATACTTCGGAAAGTCCGCAGCGATAAGTACGAGGGATTCATATCATATTTTCCGATTCGCGAATTTTCTTTTGAATATCCCCGCTCAATTCCGCTAGATCGGCGATGGATGTAATAGCCCCCATCAACACAGGCTCTATTGGCAATAAGTGCTCATTCTCAAACTCTAAAGCCTTTTTATCCTTCCAAGTCTCGCGAAGCTTGGCGACTTCATCTCGGAGCTCATTGCGCAAATGTGTCAATCGCTGCATACTACCGAGCAAATCATGATTGCAGTGAAGTCCGTGCATAGTTATCCAGAATAAAGTGAAAGTACGTCGATATGACTTTGGAGTTTGGCGATGGCTAGTGGAAAAGAGGTTTCTACTAATTCATTCAAGGAAGCGATTCTTGGACGAACTCGATCAACTTCCTGCTCCCATTCACTGCGACATTGCTTGAGGATACGCAACTTTCGCTCACAGAAAGCGAGTCGTTCACTGGCTCGCTCCATTCTCTTTCTGGGCTCGGTGCAACTTCTTTGCTCATCTTCGCGAACCTTGCTCTCGCAATCGCTTAGAACCTGCCTGGCATCGACCCAACGTCGTTTGGCAAGTTTGAATTGTTCTTCCCAGTATGCAGGTGCCGACTCCTCTAACCAACTATGGAGTCGATGCAATTCGATCTGAGTCGCTTCCAACTCTCGGGCCGTACGTTCACGCATTTTTTTCAGAACGATGGATAATTGCTTGAGAGATTCAAGCGACTCTAAGTGTGCATTGCCAGCCACAGTGCCCCCAAATCTATGCCTACTGCCGCAAGTATTCTTCGATCAGTTCTGCTTTGCGAAGCAAATAAGGAATATGCTTTTCTGAATTCTCAATGAGACGTGATATCAACTTCATCTGCTCTGCAAATTCCGTTGCGAATTTGCGATGTTCCTGATCGCGCCAGGTAGCAGCTAGTTCACTCATCTGCTGATTTAATTTAGCTGCTCCATCAGACATTTCATGATTGAAATGACGTAGCATGGATGCGAAACGCCGCAATTGTTCGGGATCAACAATCGCTTGTGCCATGATTTAGCCTAACGCTTTAAAGATTATAAAACCATTTTCGAAACCATCTAAAACTCTAGTTCTTTATTCATCAATCGTTCTAGCTGCCCCATCAAGGCCTGATCGTTAGGATGACTCTCTAACCGTAGCCGCACGTATCTCTGGGCTGATGCTAGGAAACCGTATTTTTCGGCAACTTCGGCAGCTAATTCCAGGGCCTTATCTTTGATCTTTTCCGGCGATGGAGGCGCCCTGTAAAGTGCTGCCTGTCTGAAAGCAGCCAGAGCTTCGAGCGGCATCTCAATCTGCATAAGAGCCATCCCCAACTGCAGGCAAACTCGCGCTCGCAATTCGGGAATATCCTTCGCTTTTCGCAATACTTCGATTGCCTCTTGTTGCCTTCCCAACTGTCGAAGAGACGCGGCCAAAGGAAGAACTAATTCATTTTGACTCGGATCGCGAGCCATTCGAGCCGAACAGACCTGAATTCTAGTGTTTGCTAGATCGATCGCACATCGCTCACGGTTTTCTCGATTGGTCTGTGATTTCTCTTGTTTTAAAACTTCTTCCGCATTTTCCAGCAACTGCCGAGAACGCGCGACCTGCATCTCTTCCCACTCATAAACAATCCGTGGGTCATCCGACAAATGCTCCATAGCTTTGTCGAGCACTCTCTTGGCATCAAATGGGCGCCCTTGATCACTGTAGATACGAGTGAGCTCTAGATAGGCCTCCACATCAGCTGGCGCATTTCGTAAATGCTGCTCGAGTTCTTGGTATCGCTGCAGGGTAACGATTGGCTTCGACGAATCATCTTGCTTCTGCGAAGGTGGAGTCGTTTTCTTTTTGAGGTCGTCCAGTTGCGGAATACTGGGCGGCAGGCGTGCATCACTCACAGTTGCAACTCATTTTCGGAAAAGCAAAGAGGGCATTCAAGCAAGGCAGGACCCGCAGCGATAGCGACGTAAAAGTTTCTGCACCACGCCCTCTGGTCAGTTTATTGTTGGCTGAAGGTAGTCCAGAAGTCAAAATAATTTCGATAGTCAGCTGCAGGCCACCCCCAAAAGAGAAAGGTTACTGCACTTTTCTCCCGCTCTTTTATTCGACATTACGGACCGGCAACCGCTAATGGCTGTTTGTGGAACCAAGGTCATTCAGGATTACTTGATTACCAATAACAAATCACCCGCTTCAACTTGGCTACCCGATTGAACCAGCAACTGGACGACATCGCCATCTCGATCTGCGTTGATACTGGTTTCCATCTTCATCGCTTCCAAAGCCAGAAGTTTTTGGCCTCGCGTTACCCGATCTCCAGCTTTGATCGCCACTCCAATAACCATGCCGGGCATGCTGGCCGCGATATGAGTTGGATCGGCTGGATCAGCTTTTACACGCTTGGCCTTGGAGGATTCGAGCGACTTGTCCTGAACTTCGACTTCGCGTGGTTGCCCATTGAGTTCAAAGAATACCGTCCGAGTACCATCGGGATGAGGCTGGCCAACGGTGAGGAACTTTACGATCAAACGCTTCCCTTCTTCGATATCTACAGCAAATTCTTCTCCCGCCTCTGGTCCGTAGAAAAAGAAGGGTGTCGGCAGAACGCTCACATCGCCAAACTTGCGTTGATGTTCGACATATTCCTCAAAGACTTTGGGATACATCAGCCATGTGGCGCACTGTCGATCCGTCGCCGGTTGAGCCAAAACCTGTGTCACTTGATTGCGGCATTGATTCATATCGACGGGTGCCAGAGTCTCACCCGGTCGTTGTGTCAAAGCTGGTTTGTCACCCAAGATTGCTTTCTGCACTTTAGCCGGAAACCCACCGGGAGGCTGACCCATTCGTCCAGCTAAGAGGTCGAGAATAGAAGCTGGGAAACTAAATTCCCGCTTACCATCCGTTATATCTTGGGGCTTCAATTGACTAGCTACCATAAACAGTGCTAAGTCACCAACCGCCTTCGAGGTTGGAGTCACCTTCACGATATCACCCAGCATTTCGTTGACCTCGGCATACATTCGGCAAATCTCTAGCCACTGATCCGCCATACCGAGAGCTTTTGCTTGTTGATAGAGATTCGTGTACTGTCCACCAGGCATCTCGTGTTCATAAAGATCGCCGCTAGCAGGAAGCACTTGCTCATCGAACGCACTGTAGTATTCGCGCACCGACTGCCAATAAGCCGCGATCTGCGTCAAAGCATCGGTTGATAAGCGAGTATCTCTTTGAGTGAAACGAAGTGCTTCAACCAACGCGTTCAAATTGACTTGCGAGGTACCGCCCGAGAGTGGAGCGAAGGCGGCATCGGCAATCTCTAACCCCACCTCTGCTGCAGCCATGATCGAGGCAGCTTGAATGCCTGCCGTATCATGTGTGTGGAAGTGGACAGGAATTCCAATCTCTTCCTTGAGAGCCTTGACCAATTGCTTGGCAGCGGGTGGCTTACATAATCCGGCCATATCTTTGATTGCCAGAATCTGAGCCCCCATCTTCTCAAGCTCTTTTGCCAAATCGACATAATATTTCAAGCTATATTTCGAGCGTTTGGGGTTAAGAATATCACCCGTGTAACAGATCGCAGCTTCACAAATGGCCCCTTCCTCCAAGACCGCTTCCATGGCGACCTGAAGATTCTTGGTCCAATTCAACGCATCAAATATACGGAAGATATCGATACCAGCTTGTGCAGCCTCGCGCACGAACAATCGCACAACATTGTCGGGGTAATTGGTGTACCCGACGGCGTTGTTAGCTCTCAACAACATTTGAAATAAAACATTCGGAATCTTCTCACGAAGTTTAACCAATCGTTGCCATGGATTCTCATGTAGAAAACGCATCGATGTGTCAAAGGTTGCCCCACCCCACATCTCCAAGGAGAATAAATCCGCTGCGTTTCTGGCGTAAGCATCCGCAATTGGCAGCAGGTCATAGGTGCGCAAGCGGGTCGCTAGCAGCGACTGGTGAGCATCTCGCATCGTCGTATCGGTAAGTAGCAGTCGTTGCTGGCTGGCAATCCATTTTTTCAGTCCTGCTATACCTTCCTTCTTAAAGACATCTCTGGAACCGACAGGCAAAGGAGCCAGTGTGTTAACTTTCGGAAGCGGCGCGGGATCCTTCCGCTTGCAACGAGCGCCACCCGAAACGGAAGAATTACCGTTAACAATCAAATCAGCCAAATACATCAATAGCTTAGTGGCTCGGTCGCGTCGTTTAGGCAACTCGAACAACTCGGGAGTCGTATCGATCATCCGCGTCGTTGCTTGGCCTTCCAAGAAAGTAGGATGAGAGATCAGACTGATCAAAAACGGAATATTGGTCTTAACACCACGAATGCGGAATTCTTGTAAGCAGCGTTCCATGCGCCTGGATGCTTCACGCAGATTTCTGCCGCGAGTTGTAACTTTCACCAATAGAGAATCATAAAACGGATTCACGACAGCACCGCTAAAGGCGCTACCAGCATCCAATCTGACCCCCATACCACCGGCGCTACGGTAGTGAGTAATACGGCCATAGTCAGGCCGAAATTGATTCGCGGGATCTTCGGTTGTGACTCGACACTGCACCGCGCAACCGTTGACTTGAATGTCGCCTTGGTTTGGCAAGCCTACCTGGACATCACCCAAGCGATGCCCCATCGCAACCAAAATCTGAGCTCGTACCAAATCAATACCGGTGACTTCTTCGGTAACTGTGTGCTCAACTTGGATTCGTGGGTTCACTTCGATGAAGTAATATTCACCGGAGTCTACGTCCAACAAAAACTCCACCGTTCCCGCGTTGCAGTAGCCTACCTGCCTTCCGATCGCTAGAGCGGACTGATGCAACTTGGCAGCTAATTTAGGGTCGAGATTAGGAGCTGGCGCTAATTCGACGACCTTTTGATGGCGTCGCTGTACAGAGCAATCGCGTTCATGCAGATGGATCAGGCCACCCTGTGAATCTCCGAGAATTTGAACTTCGATATGTCGAGCGCGGCGAACTAATTTTTCAATAAATACTTCATCGCTTCCGAACGCGTTTTTAGCCTCGCGCTGCGCCTGCTCGAGGGAACCAGCGAGTTGATCTGGTGAATCGATCATGCGCATCCCACGCCCGCCACCACCCTTGGCTGCTTTTAGCATGACGGGGTAGCCCATTCTCTCCGCCAGTACGTGTGCCTCTTCCAAACTGCTTACAGCCTGTGCAGTACCTGGCAAGACAGGCACTCCCGCCTTAACAGCAATCTCGCGCGCGGCAACTTTGTCACCCAGCAAGAGCAGTGCATTGACACTTGGCCCCACAAACTGAATACCAGCTTCACCTAGGGCTCTGGCAAATTCGGCATTTTCACTAAGAAACCCGTAGCCAGGGTGAACCGCATCGATACCCTGCTTTACGCACAGATCTACGATTGCGGGAATATCCAAGTAACTTCGGATCGGTTCTCCTGCCTTACCGATTTGATACGCTTCGTCCGCTTTGAAACGATGCAAAGCATAGCGATCTTCATGAGAATAAATCGCAACTGTGCGAATCCCAAGTTCGTGTGCACTGCGAAAGACTCGCGTCGCAATTTCACTTCGATTGGCCGCTAAAAGCTTGCGAATCGGTCTCATAGATGTCTCTTACTGGAGGGCTGTTGTGGAGAGTTCGAATTTCCTCTTACTATCCACCTTCGGCACCGAATCTGCAACAGGGTGAAGCCTCGTTAAAAGGCGCAATAAGACCCCCAGAAACAAAAAAGTCCCAACTGATCTGTAGGAACAGTTGGGACTTTAGCGATTTTTAAAAATGTGCGGCCCAGAAGAAACCGCACATTCTTTAAGCGACCCTAAATGAAGGCACCAAACTAAGGGAGTTCATTGACAAACGGTTGAGCTGGAGCTTCCTCGTTTCCAATGATAATAGGCCCTCTTCCACCTCCTATACCTGGAGCAGCAACATTGTAGATGTAGCTGGCATCCAGAGCCTTGGTGATACGCTGCTGAGTTTCCGTCAGGTGCGCCATGGTGTAGGTGTCAACACCTTGTGGGTTAGCCACAGCGGCCCCGATTTTCTCATTCAACTTGCGCAACTGCATCAAGCTTAGATTGCAGATGACCTTCGAGGCAGACGTTGGAGTTGCCGCTGGAATGGTCAAATCGATCAACCGTTCCACATGCTCGCGTTGCAAGTTGCGACGCAACGAACTGATACGAGGCTTACGGTTCGAGGCTTCACCTTCCGGCTTCGCATCCAACTCGCCCCAGATGTTCGCCGTCACCTTGTCCAGCATCTCTGGAAGTGTCAAAGCATCTTGGTCGGCAGGCGTACGTACCTCGTTGTCATAGACTCGACGCAATGTCGTCGGATTCATGATCGAGGTCAATGCAGAAGCCTGAATTGACAAGATACGATCATGGATTGGCCAAGCAGGCTCGCCATCGGCGCGGAACCCGCCATCCATCCAACGATCAATCGTCATCTTCTGAATCACTTCTGGCTTGAGGCCAAAAGAATCATCAACAAAGGATTGCTGCATGACGAAATCGAGCGCCTTGCGCTGCATTTCAGCAGGCACAACGGTGACTGGCGAGCGATCCCCTGGATCACCCTTCTTGTCACGATTGACGAACGTACCACCGATCCAACTCGACATCATGTTGATCGCTTTGGATTGCTCACTCAACGTCAACTCGTAGCCGCGTCGAGCCTTCGCCCAACTATCTCCAGGCTTAACAAACTTTTCCAACAATCGATCTCGATAGAGCTTAACCAAACGCATCTGGTTTTCAGCATACTCGAGCGGATTTTTCGAATAGTCGTAGCGTCGCGCGAGAGGATCTGGTCCCGAAGTGTCTTCATCGGTCGCGTAGGTCAACTCAGGTTCAGAAACCCTCTTCAAGATTTCCGGCAACTTGTTGTCATCTGGGTCATAGCCGTACTGAATCGCCCACATATCGTAGGGACCAATGTCGATCATGGTCCAGTCGCCTTGAACGGCTCCGCCACCTTGATTGAAGTTAACCGGAATGTAGTCCATGACTGAACCAGCCAATGGCTTCTTCCCCTTCATGTCCTCGCTGTTGATTTCAGCCAGCGAGTAAACACTTGAGGCTCGGAAGTTGTGACGCAAACCTAAGGTATGGCCAACTTCGTGAGCAACCAAATCAGCTAACAGCGGACCAATGAAGGATTCAGGCATACCATCGAGTAACTCTTCCTTCGGCTTGGCGGGTTTTTCGCCTTCCTTAGGAGGTTGCTGTCCTTCTTGGGCTACCATTTCAAATGCCAAACGGGCCATTGCCATATCCAACTGCTTGCCATGGGCAGCCAAGCAATATTGATCAGGACGCACATTCTGACCTGGAACTCGTCCAGCGCCGTTTGAGCCAAGACCTTGGGCTAGGGGATGACCTGCGAATGGAAGCCGACTTTGACGAGCAATCTTTTCTAAGATTTGTGCTCGATCTGCATAAGATCCCAAACGTACTCGCGGATCCCAATTCGGATGGTCGGCCAGCCAAGACATTGTCTCGGCAGACATACCTTCAGTGGCAATTTCTGGCATCAAGTCATTGAATTGGAAATTGAAGTGGCGAATCCAACCATCGGTCAAAATGATATCTGCATCTAAAATTTCACCTGTGAGTGGATGCACGCGGCTTGGACCAATTGCCGTGCCAACGTTGTTGTTCAACCAGCGGACGAAGTTGTATTGCACATCTTCTGGATCCAAATCCATATACTTGCCGGTTTGAGCATCTTGGTAATAGACCACAATCGCGTCGGAGATACCGACCGATTCGAATGCCTTATTCCAATACTCAATGCCCTGCTTCACCCAGCGGCGATAACGAACGGGCGTTGTGTGTTCAATGTAGAACTCGATCGGCTTTACCGGTGGGCTAACCTTCAACGCGGGATCGCGTTTCTCTAACCGCCAGCGATTAATAAAACGAGTGCGAACTTTTTCATCGTTGTAGATACCGAGATCGGTGTATGCGGTGGTGAAGTAACCAACGCGTTCATCCGCCTTGCGTGGCTTGTAGCCATTGTTCTCAGGCACTTCGCTGAGTGAGTAGTGCAAAGTTTGCAACGTACCACCTTCACCCACGATTTCGAAAGCGATTTCGGTGTTCTTCGAAAATACCTTCGCTTTGCTGATGCTATTCAAACCAGGGATTGTGTTGCGAGCTTCCGCTCCGAAGAAACGGCTAGCCTGACCCACCAACAAAGCATCGGCATCCACTAATGGTCCACCGCGGGGAACCATCGTGACAATAGGAACATCGAGCAATACGGTGTCTGTAAATAAACGCTTCACCGAACTTCGCGATTCCGGTTCACCGGTGCTGCGATATTCCATGTTCGGTGCAATCAAAGCCAAACGCTTGTCATACTGCCGCCAGTACACATAGAAATCACCACCCTGCAAACCAGCGTATGGGTCGCCGCTGCTTTTCGTCAGAGCAATGAAGTACTTCTTAGCAGCAAAATCTTTCGGGATCTCAACAAAGACTTGCTGGTCTTTATCGCGAACCCAAAGATTGAACAAAGAGCTACCATCTGTGCTCTTTGGCTCTATCTTGCGAAACCCTTCGGTTACCTTCTCAAACGGAGGAAACTCAGGCTCTTGGGCTTGCACTGATGCGGTCCAACCCGAGACCGTTAAGGCAAGTCCCGCTGCTATCTGGCGTAGCAGCGACCAGCGAGCTTTTTGACTCATGTATGCAACTTCCTCTCAAACAGTAAATAAAAAAAGACAATCAATTCCGAATCACAAAATGGTGTCACCCGCTTTTTTCCAGACATGAATTCGCATGCTTGGAAACGCCAAGATCCTGGAAACCCCAGGGACAACACCCCCCGAAAGATCCCCCATAATAATTATCGCGACTCTATTTGCTCACTTTAATTTAGGTCATCTGGGATGAAATCACGCCCAACTCAACCCAGTTCTTGGAGCGAAACTTGCGTAATTTTGCGGTTTGTAACCTCAAGCTATACGCATCGGTACCGCGAAGTTCTCATGGATTATTAATAATCCTCAGCAACTATTCTAGTAATCTAGGAAAAACAGGTAGACAAAAACCATTCTTCTGGCGCTATTTTGGCTGTAAGGTCACTTGCAAAGCCTCAATTGCTCTTCTCCCAGACCGTATACACTGGGGTACCCCCACTCCGCGGTAGGTGGCACCTGCCAAGCGAATGGTGGGGTCGTGAGCCTCTAGAAGTTTCTCTATCAACTCGACCTGCTGCAGATGCCCCACATCGTACTGGGGCATGGCAGATTCCCAGCGAATCACGTCACTCCACACCGCCTTCCCTTCCCATCCAATAATTTCACGAAGTTCTTCCGAGGCAACCTCTATTAACTGCTCATGACTCAATTTCAGCAGGTCGGGATGCATCGCACCGCCTAAAAAGAGCCGCACCAAAATCTCATCCTCTTGAACCCGTCCAGGATATTTAAGGCTCGTGAAACTGATCGCTAAAACCTTTCGGTTTTCAATCGCGGGTACGACAATTCCAAAACACCATGCCATCTTGGCGATATCTTGCTTACGCAAAATCATCACAGCCACAGCTGAACTAGCTGCCCTGAATCGGCCGATCAACTCACCCACATCGGCGAATGACGGATGCAGCAAATCACCGGCTGTCTTACTTGGAGTCGCGATAACAACAGCGTCAAAAGACTTTACTTCTCCCGTTCTAAGCTCAACACTCCAACGCCCTACAGAACCAGCTTCACTTTGTTCGCGATTTCGCTTTAGCGACTGCACTTTCGCGTTTAGATGAATCTTGGTAGCAGTGAGTTGCTTGGCAATTTCTTCGATCCACCATGACATACCAGACTTGGGCGCTAAAAATTGTGCATAACGAGCTCCGCTGGCTTGTTGCTCAATTGCTCCCCGACTCCCCGCAGTCTTAGGATTCTTTCGATTCTTTCTCCGCTGCGCAAACCAGCCTTTGATTAAACCACCATGCTCTCGTTCCATCTCGACAAATTGAGGCAAAGTTGCTTGCATGCTCAACTTTTGTGGATCGGCCGTGAATATGCCCCCGACGATAGGCTCTACCAACCGCACGAACGTCTCCTTGCCCAACCTTCGACAAGCAAAGTCCTGCAAGCTTTCGTCCTCTTTCGAATCGCGCTTGGGAACAAAATATTCGCTCAATAATCGCAGCTTACCAAACCAACTTAGAATGGGAGTTGTAATGATCGGCCAGATTCTGGTCGGCTGAACTAGACTAAAGCCTCCAGGTATGGGTATGGGGCGACCTCGAAACAAAACCATCGCTCGACGATGATCTTTTTCTGGAGGAATAAACTGCTGATCGAGCCCTAACTCGCGACACCATCGAATGGCTTCATCATCCATTGTGGCAAAGTTATCAGCGGCTCCTTCGATCAACCTACCCTCCCAATGGATCGTCCCCAGCACTCCACCTAATCGATTTTGAGCCTCGAACAACTCGACATCGAAACCTTGCTTCTGGGCATGCCAAGCAGCGGATAGTCCACTAATACCGCCACCGATAATTGCGATCTTAGGCCGAGGCGAAAACACGTTGTTAGTGTCTGACATGAATTTCGATTTCTATTTTATATCCTGCCCAAACCTCAGCTAAAAAGCTACTATCTCGACTAACGAACTAGGCTAGGGAAGTGGAATGTTCTTTAAAACAATGGGAATTGTACGCTGCACAACGGAACCTGGCACTTCATATATAAAAGTGTATCCCTGGCGGTCAGTGGGCAACTCAAAAAGATACGCGATCCCTATTTCATCATCCGCCAGGCGACTGGTACGGAACCCCTGATTGATTAGTTTTTTTCCATCGCTACCCAATACGACCGCTTCATTGCTCAATACCCAGCCTCGGTAGGAATCGAACACTCCCAGGTTATTTTGCAGCATCAACGACATATCGAGCTCAACAAACTCGCCTCGCACTTGAGGTGCCTTCAAAGCTACAGTCATGTCTCCATGCTTGAGCTTCACCTCTTCTTTCGCATTGAGATCAGTAAAACGAAAGGACTGCAGCGATCCCGGTAAGACTGTATCTATTTCAAACCTCACCTCTTTTAGTTCCTTACATTCCCTTGGCGGACTCGGGAATTGCAGCACGATCTCAGTCGCGCACAGGCCCTCGGCTGGCGAGTATTCCGTATTCGATTTAGGATTGAGCGATACGATCGCTTCACCATTATCCAAGACACCTTGCATCGACGCTCCTGGTATCGACATAAAGATGGGCGTTGCCAGTGGCTCCCAGGCGACTTGAACCGTTAGCGTCATTCGACCTGATTCAAGCGAGGTCAAGTCTCTCGAAATCTCAACCAGCGAAGCTTCTCCTCGAAAGGCCCCTGAATAACAGGCACTGGCTTGCCGCTTGACACCTCGAACATTCGGGTAGACCTGAAACTCCCCACTACCTCCATAGAGATCTACATCTAAGCTCGCCTGATCTAGTACCTGATCAACAGCTTGCCAATACAGCACATCATTCAAGTCAATAGCAAGCGATCCATTCTCACCATCGTTCACTTGATATTTCTGACCAACCACCTTACCAAGTCGCTCCAGTACCTCACTAATTTTCAGCGAACCAGAAACTGACAGTCGTTGTCCAGAGATCTTTTTCTCTATCGCTTGAATATCCAGCTTGGCCCTGATCCTCTGCAGTCGCATGCTAACTTCAGAAGTTACTCTTGAATCAACTGCCGGTAAAAACGGAATAATATCCAGCCCCAGCTGCACCAACTGCTCCTCTGCGGCATTTCTCTCCGCCAAACTGTCAGCATCTAAATTTTTTATCAACCTTGAAACTTGCTGTTGCGTACTCGTATCGGTACTCGGTTTGACATTTTGAGCAAGCACCGCAGTGGCACAAACCGCAGCTATCAATACCCCCAACGACACGCTGAAGGTATTTCGAATCAGAACAGCAATTATGACCGGCATGGATAGCACTCCTGCAAGGATCTTCATATGACTATAGCTTACGCAAAGGCACGAATCCGATCTACGTCTGCCATACCGGAGGGTACTTCTCGCATCTAAAACTGTTTTGCTAAAAAGCATCTTGTCTGGTTGAGGTCTGGTAAGCCTTCTTCGCGGCACCTGACATACGCCCTTTTCCCCCGAACCGCACAAATGGGTCTCTATGTGCTGTGAGTGAACGATTTCTGTAGCTTCTCTAGAGATAAGCTAGGCAGTTGCTGATGCGTTACAGCTCCTGATGACGAATGAAAGCGACGTGGAAAAAGCCCCTGACCGGGCAGACTCCTTATTATAGATCGGGACACTTTGCGTCGGCGAACTATTTTACTAGTCCAGTCGCTAACTACTGGAGAGAACTTGCCTTGCATGGGTCAGGCAGTACCTCCCCAGCGTCAGGCCGAATCTACAACTTTGAAGAAAGATTCCGTAAAACAATCGGACTCGCTCGCCAACTTCGGCAGATTTCCGAATCAATTAAACAGACTGCCGGATCAAATCAAAGGTGAATATGCCGGAATCATGCCCATCTGAGAATTGAATGTTGTATGCATAGTTGCCGACAGGACGCATCCTAACCACTTCTAGAGGTCGAGCCTCCGCAGCGCTGAGCACCGGCAGCAATCCCTTCGGTTTACTCTGCTCTTCTCCTTTTCGTTTCTCACGACAGGTAGCGCACGGACATGCTTTACGGAGACTGCTCGGAGTATGTTGGGTTGTTTGCCCATCGGACCAACCAATCACTAATAGGCCATTTTCGAGTGATAAGCTGGTCGGCCAAAACAATTCAGAATTCATAGTACCCTATCATCTCTCGTTGCAGCCTAAGCATTGATTCGCCCATGCTAGTCAAATCAAATCATTTCCGGTGATCTACCGCCCGCACGAACACCTACCGAACGATCGCGGCCAGATTCTCAAGACAGCGATCTACTTCTGTCTCTGTATTGTAGTGCATGATCCCTAACCTCAACATGCCCTGCGGTTCATGTCCTAAACGCTCGCTTAATTGAAGCGCGTAATAATTACCATGCCAGGCATATATCCCCATTTCTCCGAGTTTCGTCGCCAAATCAGCTGAGGTCCAACCTTCGGCGGCAAACGCAATAGTGGGAACACGTTCTGTTGATCGGAGCTGGTCGGTTATTCCAAAAATTTTAATTCGTTTATTGCTTTGTAAACCATCAATCAGACGCCAGATTAATGCTTGTTCATGAGCCTCAATTCCCGAAAAGGCACGATCCAAGGCATCGCTGCGCGACAATGGCGAACCGCCGTGTGAGATCCTTCCAAGATCGGCGATATAATCGATGGACTCCGTGACTCCCGCGATGCAGGCATGATTCTGTGTACCGGTCATCCAATTCGCTGGAACTGTATTGGGCGAGGGACGCAGTTTATAGGGAGCAATCCCCTCTAACCATTTCCTTTTAGCACAGACCATTCCGATATGGGGGCCATAAAACTTATATGCAGAGCAGGCTACAAAGTCAGCATCCCACTCGTTAAATTTCATGCGCGCGTGGGGCGCGTAGTGAGTTGCATCCAGATATACCAGTGCACCATAGCCATGCGCGAGTTCAACAAGATGCTTAATCGGTGTCAAACTGCCAACACTATTCGAGGCACAAGTAAAAGCGACCAGCTTGGTGTTGCGGCTTAGTTGCTTCTGAAAGTCATCGAGCGATAGAGTACAATCACTCGGATTAATATCTACATAACGGACTTCGACACCACGATCTTGCGCAGCCAGCACCCAGGGTGTCACGTTAGCATCATGATCTAACCGGGTCACCACAATCTGATCACCCGCCTTCCAAGTTCGCGCGAGAGATCGCGAAAAGTGAAGTGTCATGGTAGTCATATTGGCACCGAAGACGACTTCGCAGGGATCGCTGCTACCAAAAAAATCGGCAGCTGCTCTGTGCGCCGATTCCATGAGCCCATCGACTTCGCGACTGGTACTAAACTTACCAGATCGATTAGCGCTATGATGAATCAAGCAATGACTAATGCGTTTAGCAACTTTTTCAGGTACTTGCGAACCAGCTGGTCCATCAAAATAGATAACGTCCCTTCCCGCCTGCTTTCTCTGAAGAGATGGAAACTCATTTCGAATCCGCAATAGAAGATCACCTGAAAACACAATTTTATCCTTTTCTCATCTATAAATGACGTTCATCAATGACACGCCGACCTTTACCTTCAAATCTCGGTAACGATCGGTTGGGCAATAAGTTAACATCGAAACGTAAACCTACGGCGATCTGAAGAGCCTTACCTACGGAGTCCACATCGACGCCATCTCCCTCGACCTCAACCCGAATCTGATCCAAGTTACCCTGCCGGAAAACCACTATTCGATACTCTTCGATTTCTGGAAAGCCTCGTATAACCTTTTCTAAGCTCGACGGAAAAATATTAACTCCGCGCACAATCAACATGTCATCTGCGCGACCAAGAATTCCACCCTTAAGCCGAACGAATTGACATCGATCCGGCTGCTCCGAAAAATCTGGGCGAACGAGATCACCGGTACGATAGCGAATGACCGGACAACCAACGCGTCCTAAACTAGTTAACACTAGCTCGCTTACCCCATCACCGAATTCAGTGCGGGGCAAATATTCTGCGATGAACTCCGTTTCGATCACATGCAAGCCATCTCCATTTTCAGTTGCGAACCCCCACGGTCCAATCTCGGTAGCTCCAGCGTGATCAATTACTTTTGCCCCCCAGGCCTCTTCGATGCGTTTTTTCGTAGTGGGAACGCTCCCTCCTGGCTCGCCAGCGACGATGATGACCCGTACGTTCCATTTTGCTAAATCGAAACGCTGCTGTTCCGCCAACTCCGCTAAATGCAACGCATAAGAAGGTGTGCATCCTACTACGGTCGCTTGGCTGTCACGGATCATTTCCAAGCGAGCGATGGAACTGAGACCTCCCCCTGGAATCATGAGCGAACCGCGCTGCTGACAAGCTTCGAACGCACTCCAGAAGCCGATAAAGGGTCCAAATGAAAAGGCTAAAAAAACTCGATCGTCAGCATTAACCTCAGCAGCATCGAGTACGAATTGCCAAGTATCGAGCCACCATTGCCAATCTTCTTTTGTATCGAGAATCACCATCGGTTGGCCATGAGTACCGCTGGTTCGATGGGCGCGTGAGTAGCAATGCGTTGCAAACGTATGGTGATGGCCGAGAGACCAAACATTACGTTCGGTGATTTCGCCATTACCGCTTTGCCTCTCACCTGAGGTATTCACCAAATCATCTTTGGTGATCAGAGGTATCTTTTCAAACCACTCCCAGCTAACTTCACCGACCTCGACTTCATCCCACAGCTTTCTATAAAAGGCATTCGACACCCTTACACGATCCACCAGAGCACAAAGCTTTCTTAGTTGCAGATCCTTGAGCTCGCCTCGCGAAAGCATACGGAATTGCTTACGTTTTTCTTGGTCTCTGGCTACCTCACAATCATGCATGGCCTTCATTCCATCGCTTTGCTTTTGAGTCATTCAATTTGCGTTGCCGAAAACATCTTCAAATGGACCAACTGCATCTTCACGCAATTATCACTATTTACTCGCCACTTTTTAACACAACCTTAACCTAAAACAAAGAAGCAGTAGTTCGTTCATGAAGATACGTTGAAGATCTGTTATTTGCGGAACCAGCCCCTGCAAACTTCCATCCACGACCAATAGATTTGGGAGCGTCCCAGGTAATAAGTATAGTCGCAAATGTTTTGCGAAATGGGTTGGGTAAATGTTTGGGGTAAAAGAGAATATGAAGAAAGCATTTTCACGTGGTTTCACATTGGTGGAACTCTTGGTGGTCATCGCGATCATCGGTATTTTAGTCGGCCTGCTTTTGCCTGCAGTTCAAGCTGCTCGCGAAGCAGCACGTCGTATGCAGTGCAGCAATAACCTGAAACAGATCGGCTTGGCTGTACACAACTTTGATTCGGCCTACAAAAAGCTTCCTTTTGCTGGCCAGTGCGGATCCACCGGATCAACCTCGACACCTTACATGATCCATTCGACGTTAGCTCAATTGTTACCCTACGTCGAACAGCAAAATGTATACAATCTCCTTGATACCCAGACCGACCCGCGAGTGGCTTATGCTGGCTCACTCAACGGCGGATTCTGGCAAACCTCCACTGGATGCCTACTCCACAGTCGCGCCAGGGGTCGGGCTTATGACGATCCGGCTCATCCCAATGGCCAGATCGCTGCTAAAACACAGATCCCAACCTTCGTCTGTCCATCTACTCCTCTGGCTGGTGCTGCTCGAGATCCTCTTGGACAATACGGGGGCAACGACTACATGTTTATCGATCTAACCGATATCGTCGAAGATCCATCTTCACCAAACTACGGTGCTCGTGCTAGCAGCGCAGAGCGAGCTATTCAGGTTCGCGCCGGGATGCTCTCTTGCGAAAACCAGACGTTGGCAAGCACCGTTGATGGAACCAGCAACACCATCCTCTGCATCGAGGATGCGGGTCGCGCAGCACCCGGCGTGGCTTTATTTGGATCGCTATCTGCCCGCGTGACCCCGGTGCAAAGCCCTGCTGATTCCATTCCTTGGATGGGTGGAACTGCGAATGGTCGACGTATGTATGCATGGGCCGATGCTGACTCGGTTACCAACGGTGTCAGTGGCCCATCGAACTCCACCGCCTCCCGAAAAGCAGGCGTAAACCAAAACAAACTACCTACAGGTGGTCCAGCAACCTGCCCATGGACAACCAACAATTGCGGTCCTAACGATGAACCGTTCAGCTTCCATGCGGGCGGAGTTAACTGCGTTATGGGCGACGGCAGCGTCAAGTTCCTAGCTGAAACAATCGATGCGATCGTGCTCAAGTGGAGCGTCGCAGCCGCTGACGGCAACGTGGTACAAAATCTGGATTAGTCAAACACGACAAATCAAACTGCGTTGATTTTTTTCTAAGCCCGAAACCGTTTCCCAGGACGGTTGCGGGCTTTTTTGTTGATCCTCAATAGCAAATGCAATGCTAGATTGAATTCGATCCGCGCAGCCAAAGTTGCCTAAATCATTGATCACACAGAGATAAATTGCCTCAGCATTCCTCTTACTAAAATCAACGAAGGCTCAAAAACCAGGGTGACAGCGTTCACTTTCGAACTCTACAATACAGAGATAATTCGAGTACCTGAAACCGCAGCATACACACTATCGATGAACCAGAAGCCTCACTCAAGCGCCAATCCATTCGTCCCACACCTCAAGGAATATATTGACGCGAGGATCGCCGAATATGGTGAAATTCCCGAGATAAGACAATTTGAACTAGAAGCCGTCAGCGCTTTCATACGTCGCCATTCAGATTCACCAACAGCTGCTCGTTTGGTATTTATTTGTACACACAATTCCAGACGCAGCCAATTCTCACAAGTATGGGCCCAGGTAGCTGCCCAGTACTATGGCATCCATAACGTGCAGACATTTTCCGGTGGAACGGAAGTTACGGCATTTAATATTCGTGCTGTCAACGCCTTAAAACGAAGTGGCTTAATCGTTGACGCCACCGCGATCGATTCTGGAAATCCCCATTACTTCGTTAAGACCAGCGAATCACAGACTGCGATCGAATGCTTTTCGAAAATCTTTGACTCTCCCCCAAATCCGAAAGAAGGCTACTGCGCCATCATGAATTGCTCTCAGGCGGATGAGTCATGCCCGGTGATCAGCGGAGCTGATTTGCGGCTCGCCATTCGCTATGAAGATCCCAAAGTCTCCGACGACACCCCCGAAGAAACAACTCGCTATGACAATCGCTGTAGACAAATTTGCCGTGAGATGCTTTACCTGATGGCGCAGGTCTAAATCGATTCATCCTCTCACTTGTCGGTCATATCGGCCCGAGAGTAAGACCTAGTTGCGTTGACACGTAGCTAGGCTTGTTGGATGTGGCTCCTAACTTGACCAGATAGCTCACCAAGAAGCTCGATAGAGAACTGTAAGCAAGAACAGCTACAAGCGAGGCAGTCCTCTGCGACGCCAGACGTCGATAAAAAAAGAGAGAGCGAATTTCATGGAGAACTCGCTCTCTCTGGGTTTTATTTTGTTTTGCAGTTCGGTTTTTCACAACCGATATGCATTACGAGTATCAAACTGTGGACGCCAAGAATCGACGCTTGCTCAAGGCTCGGAAGTCACCGAAGTTATAATCCACGGCAGTTGTTCCACCCGTAACATTAATCGTCGTGATTTGGCTCGTACCAGGGACTCCACCCGATGGTGTTCCAACACTTGCCTCACCTTCTTGGAAACCAGCAGGTTGCGTTTGCTGCAACGCATAGGTTCCTGGCAGAAGGCTGCTGAATGTGTATTGCCCGTTGGCATCCGTAGTTGTGCTTAGACTTACCGGGGCACTCAGCACATTCGTTCCGGTCAAAGCGATCAGTACACCGGCGATAGGTAGTTCGCCAACGTCTCGTACTCCATTGCGATTAGCGTCGATGTACGAGAAGCCGCTCAAACTTGAAAGTCCATATGCCTGTGTTGTTTGCGATGCGGTATTGTTAGCGAGAGCGGTATCTGTCTCGGTGGCGGTTACCGTAGCGGTGTTGGTGATCGTCTGCTGCGTTACAGAAGACGACACGTTGGTGATAATCGATACGGTGGCCGTCGCTCCCGGCGCTAAAGTTCCAACATTGGCTGTGACTACTCCTGCCGCATTAGCAACCGTACCCTGAGATGCCGTAGCCGAACTAAACGTGAGAGCAGCAGGCAAGGTGTCGGTGATGATTACGTTGGTAGCAGTTGACGGTCCGTTGTTAGTTACCGTTAGTAAGTAAGTCAGTGTATTACCGGCGATAACTGGATCAGCACTGTCAGCCTTGGTGATACTTAGATCGATATTTCCATTGGCTGTAGTGGTAGTTGTGGCGGAATTGTTCGTCGAATTGGTATCTGTTTGAGTACCTGCCACTGTAGCTGTGTTGCTAATCGTTCCGCGAGTTGCCGGAGCTACAGTCGTGACCAAGGTTACCGTTGCCGTAGCACCACTGGCCAAAGTGCCAATATTGGCTGTCACAGTTCCAGAGGCATTGGCGACCGTACCTACCGTTGAGGTTCCGCTCGAGAATGTCACACCCGCTGGCAACACATCGGTTACCGTAACCCCGGTGGCCGTTGATGGTCCGGCATTGGTTACCACGATGGTATAGGTCAACTGATTACCGGCGATCACAGGATCAGGCGAATCGGTCTTGGTAATCTGCAGATCGATCTGCGGTGTCGCCGTGGTGGTATCTGTTGCCGAGTTGTTGGCGTTATTGGTATCGGTCTGCGTTGCTGTGGCGGTCGAGGTATTAGTAATCGTTCCTGTCGCAGTACCAGCAACCGTTGTTGTTATGGTTACCGTTGCAGAGGCCCCAGGAGCTAATGTCCCCAAAGCCGCGTTAAAGTTCTGCCCGACGATCGTAGCTGTACCTTGCGAGACCGTGTGCGTAACGTATGTCAGAGTGGCTGGCAAAACGTCCGCCAGAACGACGTTCGTAGCTGTTGATGGACCGTTATTGGTAACCGTCATCGTGTAGGTCAAGTTGTTGCCCGATATGACCGTCGTCAATCCATCTGTCTTGGTGACTACCAAGTCAACGGATTGATCGACTTGCGTGGACTCGGTGTCCGAGTTATTCGTTGGATCGTCATCCACCTCTGTTCCGGTCACCGAAGCGGTGTTATTAATCGTTCCGGAGGCGGTTGGAGCAACATTGGTGTTGATCGTCACTGTAGCCGATGCACCCGAAGCCAAGCTGCCTAGATTTGCGGTCACGGTACCTGTTACATGGTTCACGGTACCTTGAGATGCAGAGCCCGAGGTAAAGCTAAGCCCAGCCGGCAAGACGTCCGTCAAGACAACATTGGTCGCAGTGGATGGTCCATCATTGAACACGGTAATTGTGTAAGAGAGTGTACCACCGGCAACCGCTGGATCGAGACTATCGATCTTGGTAACCCTCAAGTCAGCCACTGGGCTTACTGTGGTGTTAGCAGTCGACGTATTGTTGTTGGCATTGGAATCGGTTTCCGTCGATGTGACAGTAGCCGTATTTGCCACCGTCGTAATGGTGCTGTCGGCGATGGATACAACGATTGTTGCCACAGCTGTAGCAGCGTCCGCTAAATTACCAACATTAACGGTGATTGTATTACCAACGGTGTTTACAGTACCGGTATTCGTCGTGGCGGAGACGATATTCAGAGTGGCAGGAATCACATCGGTGATAACAACTCCACTGGCATCAGATGGCCCGTTGTTGACGACCGTTAGCGTATAAGTTATTTGTCCATTAACGGCGACGGGATCCGGCGCGTCTGTCTTAGTGATCACCAAATCCACCGATCGATCAACATCGGTAACCAATGTGTCTTGATTGTTGGTTAAATCGGTATCGAGATAATCAGAGGTGACGTTTACTGTATTGGAGATGGTCGCATTGTCTGCGAGACTAGACAATGCCGCCACAACCAGGGTGACGGTGGCAGATCCACCAGCCGCGATCGTACCTAGGTTCGCCGTAACTGTACCAGAAAGATTTGATGCAGTACCTTGCGACGAAGTCACCGAGACAAACGTCGTGCCTACGGGCAAAATGTCCGTCAGTACGACATTGTCGGCTGCCGCGGGTCCACCGTTATTGACGGTCAAGGTGTAAGTGATCTGATCGCCCGCTAACACGGTTGCGGGAGTTCCTGTCTTAACCACAGAAACATCTACGTTAGGGACAAATCCGAAATCGAGGGTGAAGTTGGTATTGTCATCGTTATCACCATCGTTCGTCGGTTCAGTACCAGTTGCTAAGGTGATCGCCTGGGACACAACACCCACCAGCGTCAAGGCACTACCATTATCGTCTCCGTTGACATCATCATCTGGATCTGGTGAAGGATCATTCCCTGTGCTGGTTGTCATACCAGCCAATGGACCACCCGCATTGAAGTTTGCCAGCGGTATAACGACGATGTAATCACCAGCTAAAAGGTTATCAAATAGGTAATTTCCCGAACCACTGGTAGTCGTAGTTGTCACCAATGTATCTGTGCCACTGTTGTACACGCCGTTACCATTAGTGTCTTCGTACAGTTCGACGGTCACGTTAGCGATGCCTGGTTCGCCTGGATCAGCGACACCATTATTATTGGTGTCTCGAAATACCAAGTCACCTAAAGACAGAGACTCGAAGTTTTGGAAATCGGCCGTTTGTACGACGACCGATGCGGTCTCGAAAATATTCAACTGGGCATCGACGGCAGTGCCATCCTCAATCCCAATTTCGATGGCGCCAACATTGGAGAAATCA
Source organism: Pirellula sp. (assembly GCA_032116775.1). Taxonomy (GTDB): domain Bacteria; phylum Planctomycetota; class Planctomycetia; order Pirellulales; family Pirellulaceae; genus JAFLCP01. The sequence continues at coordinate 24,630 of JAUMAI010000710.1, forward strand.
GCCCCAGCGCCGCCTCCTATGACAAAGTCACCATAACGCACGATCAGAGTCGCAGTCGGTGAACCACCCGTCACTGGAATCGAAATATTTGCTAACGA
>JAUMAI010000711.1:0-1766 GCA_032116775.1 Pirellula sp.
TTCGTCGCAGGATCGGTTTTGACTCCGGCCAAATTCTTCAGGTGATTCGAGATCTCCTCATAGATGTAGCGTCGGCTTCCCGCGTTCGGATCTATATGATAGACCACCTTGAGTCCATTCCCACTCGGCGAGATGAAAACCAATGTGGGCGGCATCACTTGATCGGATACGATTTTGGACTTGATGTCCCTCGCCGACTCGATTTTATCAATATCGATGCAGATGTACCCGCTCACTTGGATAAGGCTGGCGTCCTCACGTTTTGTGAATGTTCCACCAAACGTGACGACGTCAAACACATCCTTCTTGATCCCGGGTTGCCCGCTTGCGCGATATGATTCTGTGGCAAGCTTGGTCGCGGAATCGGTTCGAATGATGTTTGCTACCTCATCTATGGTCAGTTCCTTGAGCGGAACTGTGTTTGTTATCGGCCTCTTGAAGTAAGAGACCCTTTTTTTGTCTGTAGACATGAATATTTCCTCATCTTTCGAATTGGGCCTTACCCCCAACGTGCCTAATTGCACGGTGACGTTGGTGCCGCGTTGTGGTGTTGTGAGGTTGTCTGTTGTGGACTCCGGGCAAATGGTCTACTCCGAAAAAAGGAGTTCCAAAAGTCCCGTGGCTCGGGAGAGCCGTTGTCAGTGAGTTTTGCCGCGTCGAAGCGGGTCAAACTTTTTATTGCGAATCCAGGTTCCATAGCTGGCCCCCCGCAAGTGACGTGGAATGGACCCCAAGAGGGCATTTGACGCCAAGTGCCTATGATAAGGAGGATATTTATTAAATCCAAATTTTTTTTTAATTATTTTTACACAGACCCCCTTTTAGCCGATCCGTATCTGCTATTACTACCTCGATTCAGGGGTATCATGGTCTGAATATCGCATGAACATGGTATGTAGGGCCTCTCGATGAGGGGGATTTCTGTCAAATCCAGCGCTCTGAGATCTGTGGACTCTCAATAAAAAAAGGCAGCCCACGTGAGTAAGCTGCCTTTTACCTGCGAACCGGAGCTTAGAGAGGACTGCCGATTCAAGCGTGGCTTGCGGATGTTAAGGAAGGCGAAGTGTTATGTCAAGTGCGGAAGACTTTTTGCGGACTCTGGGGTGAATTCATACCCTCACGGCAACTCCTTCAACCCCAATTCCCTTAGAAACGCATTGTGCTTGGCTTTGGCGGATTGAATGTCGGCCTCGATTTTGACGAGCTCGGCGTTCACAGCGTCCAGGTCGATTTCCTCCTCACCCACCGCCGTACTGATGTAGCGAGAGATATTCAAGTTGAAGTCGTTCTTAGCGACCTCTTCCATGCCGACCCGCCGTGAATAACGCTCTTCTTCCTTCCGGAATTGGTAGGTGTCGATGATCTTGGCGATGTGCTCCGGACTCAACTGGTTCTGCCGTTTGCCTTTCTCGAAATGATCAGCGGCGTTGATGAACAACACGTCGTCCGGCTTCTTGCATTTCTTCAGAATGAGGATGCTGACAGGGATTCCAGTGGAATAGAACAAGTTGGCTGGTAAGCCGATGACGGTGTCGATATGACCATCTTTGAGCAGTTTGGTGCGGATTCTCTCTTCCGCTCCACCCCGGAACAATACGCCATGCGGCAGGATGATGGCCATGACTCCCTCTTCCTTCAGGTAATGGAACCCGTGCAGAAGGAAGGCGAAATCGGCGGCGGATTTAGGGGCCAATCCGTGGTTCTTGAACCGGATATCATCGCCCATGGCATCGTTCGGTTCCCAGCGGTAGCTGAAGGGCGGGTTG
>JAUMAI010000711.1:1776-3276 GCA_032116775.1 Pirellula sp.
GAGCTTGCCAATTCCATGCGGACCCATCCGCTTGCGCACGTTGAGCAAGAGCGAGCCGGAACCGCAGGCGAAGTCCATCACGCTGGCCAACTGGTCTTTCTTACCGGTGGCAGGTTCCTGGCTGTCGAGGGTGACAATCGCCGAAAGGATGTCGGAAATCTGCTGTGGCGTGTAGAATTCACCGGCTTTTTTGCCAGAACCGGCGGCGAATTGACCGATCAGGTATTCATAGGCATCGCCAAGGGCATCGATGTCCGTGGAGAATTCTGACAGACCTTCGGCAATCTTCGTGATGATGGTGCAAAGTTTGGCGTTTCGGTCTGAGTAGGTGCGACCCAGTTTATCGGAGCCGAGGTTGATTTCGGAGAAGAGGCCTTGGAACGTGCTCTCGAAGGATTCGTTCTCGATGTATTTGAATCCGTTCTGGAGGGAATTGAGCAAATCAGGATCTTGCGTGCGGGCGAGATTGGCGATGCTGTTCCAAAGATGCTCGGGCTTAACCACATAATGCACCTTGCGCCGCATCTGCTTTTCGAACTCCTCGGTATCCGCCGGATTGTTCGCATACCAAACCATCAGCGGAACTTGGCGATCTCCATTGGTCAGGTTGGGGTAGTCGGGACCCAGTTCCTTCTTTGCCGCCAATTCATAGTTGTCGGACAGATACCGCAGGAATAGGAACGAGAGCATGTAGTCGCGGAAGTCGTCTGCATTCATTGCTCCGCGAAGGTTATCGGCAATGGCCCAAAGGGTTCTTCCAAGGCGTTGTTGGTCGGAGACAGTCATATGAGATTGTGATGTGGTTTAGCTGGAGAAATCTTCGGAGCAGGATGGAAACAACCCCTGCATCAACCCTTTTTTATGAATCTTGAGCGACTCTAGTTTTCGGGCTTCCTCGCCAAATTGGTAGTCAAGTGAGCTAAGGAAATCGGCGATTTTTTGCTGCTCGGGTAGGGTGGTTATGGCTGTTTTAATTTTTTCAATGTTGGTCTTTGAGAGACTTGGAACACCACCTGCCTCATTATGCTTGAGCCATTCTATCTGTTGAAAAATGGCAAGAATGAACTTTGGAATACACTTTTTGAAAGAGTGAGTGTAAAACAGGGTATCGACAGTCCAAAATCGCCCTGTCAGAAACATTGGGTTATTGATAGTTCCTTTTCTCCCAATACAAACGCTTTCACCCTCATACAAGAAGTCATTCACAGAGTGCATGTAGCCACCGGATCCGTAAACCGGTACATCTCCAGCACTCAGATGCTTGTAATCTCTTCCATTGCCAATGGTAAAGAGCTCGCGAAAAGTCTTCACCTCCCACTCCCCCTCAAACCCCGCAAACCTTAATCTCGGCACCGTCTCTCCCTCCCTAGGAAACAACTGCTGCATCAGCCCTTTTTTATGGGTCTTGAGGAGGTCCACTTTGCGGGACTGTGCGGCGATGAGCTCGTCAATCGAACTCAAGCAATCGGCGATTTTTTGCTGTTCTGGGAGGGAAGGAAT
>JAUMAI010000712.1:0-5440 GCA_032116775.1 Pirellula sp.
CAGTAACTCCTCCGCATCGTCACCTAACTGCTCTTCACGAATCATCAACTCGATCGCCAACTTTCCTGGCAGCCCCATCATTCCGCGTCTTAACTCGGGTCGATAAATCTTTCCGCGACGCTCTAAAAGAATGGTTCCAACATCCAAATAAACCTCTTCGGTATTCAGCAGCAGACCATCCATATCAAAGGCCACAGCTCGAATCGGCTTTTCCCAAATCAAAGAAGACATAATCTCTTTCTTTATCACTGAACATCAGCAGTTGGCAGCTTCACTTCTGTGATAGAGAATATAGCCAAAGAAACCACCCATGGCAGTGTACTACGAATTCTTACCACAACCGCAAACTTGAAAAGAGATGCCTGCATGTCCGAGAACACGTCAAACCCTGAAGCTAGTAAACTGCCTGGGACCTATCAGCTGATTGTTGAGCGTTTTCCTAAACTCGCCGCTGCGCATGAACAAATGAGCGAAGCGGTTGAGCAACTTGGACACCTAGACAACAAAACTGCATCTCTGATCAAAATAGGAATCTCTTTAGGCGCCGGTCTCGAATCCGCTGTACGTAGCCACGTTCGTCGCGCTATGGAAGCTGGAGCAACGGAAGCTGAAATCGAAAATGCGATTTTTTTAGGAATGACTACCGTCGGATTTCCACGCACTGTCGCCGCCTGGAGTTGGGCCCAAATTCAGTTCTCTCGGAATCGACGTGAAAAGCAAAGTGATACATGAGCAGAACCACCTTACCAGGATATATACTCGCCGGTGGATTGAGTTCGCGATTCGATGGCGATAAAGCTCTCGCCAGAATCACAGGAATCCCCTTGCTGCTTCGCTTGGCAAAACAAATGCAAGTCGCACACCTTGAACCAGTCACTCTGGTAGTCAATGTGGCCGACCGCTTCGCGAATCTTTCACTTCGCTCTATCGTGGATTTGCGGAGTAACCTGGGCCCCATCGGTGGGCTTTGGACGGCACTACAGGACGCTCATAACACGCTAGGCCCCTCTTGGATCGCTATCTCGCCCTGCGACCTCATCCAATTCGAACCAGCATGGCTGGAGGCCTGGAACCAAGTTCTAGCCGAAGGCCTGCCAACAGTATCGCAAACATACGATGCAGTCGCCTTTCATTCCGACTACTGGATACCTCTTCCAGCACTCTACCACACCCATCTACTACCCCTGATTCAGCAGCAGATAGAGAAGCAGGAATACTCGCTTCAGAAACTACTAAGTCACCCACAAGCCAATGCACGAAAACTCTTTCCAGAAAGTCTTCCCATCATTCGATGTGCAAATACTACTGCTGAATTTCGTTCGCATTTAAAAGACCTTGGCTTAAGCGAACAGTAACTACAGAATACCAATGATCCCATTGGCTTACGAATCGCATCCACTTCGTTGCGGTCGTTCAAAAAATCATTTGCCGCAGTAAGCTATTATGAGCATCGCAAACATGGACACATTGTTCTCATGTACCTGACGCTAGGTCATAGCTTTGAGCACTACAACAGGTGATGACTGAAGAGAGATGTACAAGTCCCTATAGTTAACCGACTTTAACTGCGAGCAAAAATCCGCCTCGAATTTTCTACACACCGCTCTCCACTTTGAATATTAAAATCCACCGGCCGAAGCCACGGCAGGGCAGCTCAATGAGTGTGGCTGAGGCTTTAGAACTAATTGAAATTATGGCTCGAACATCCAGCAGTTCCATGGTCCTGATGACGTTTTACAATCCGCTGGAACTTCAATAAATCCATCACTAGAACTGAGGGCGACAACATCACCTGAACCTAAGTTGGGTGTCAGACGCACTCGTTGAACACCATCGGGGGTTGGATCTAGCAATTGAATCGGTCGGTACCAATGCAACGGTATCGACTTCTGATCCGCATCAACCAACTGCACCCTTGCCGTTTTGGGCATGAGATCTTCCAGACCTGCTAAGAATTTCAGAACCGGCAAAGCAATCCTTAAAGCGGTTGCTGCAACCGACACCGGATTGCCTGGCAGCGCTAATATGGCCTGCCCAGTGGGACCGATTGCTCCAAGCACAGGCTTCCCTGGTCGAATCGGAAGTTTGTGAAAGACAATACTTGCCCCCAAGTCTCGTAGCACGTTTGGTACATGGTCGGTGTCTCCCATCGATACACCACCCGTTAATAGCAAGGCATCACAACTCTGGAGTTCCAGATTCAAACGGTTCTTTAGAACTTCGTATTGATCCGCAACTCGCGCGCGGTTGATTAATTCGATCCAAGCGTATGGCTTGACCAATGAAGCCAGCAAAGGACCATTGGAATCGCGAATCTGCCATGGGAGAACAGGTTGTCCAGGTTCGATCAATTCATCGCCCGTATTGACGATAGAGAGCCTAATCCGTCGATATACGCGAATTTCGTCAGCACCAAAAGTTGCCAATGCGACCCTGCGCGGAGCAGTAATCTCCTGGCCCGAAGAAAGAACCTGAGAACCCGTCGCTGCGTTTTCTCCCTGTCGTCTGATATTCTGCCCAGTCCGATAAGCTTCGAGCGGTTCCTTCAACTCGATCGTGTCGCTCTCTTCATGTGTGTCCTCGCGTTTAACCACAAGTGTCGCATGCTGTGGAACTGCGGCCCCCGTAAAGATGCGGACGGCGTTACCCTCTCGTAGGACAGGCGGTGCATGCCCTGCCAAAGAGTCACCGATGACAGTTATCTTTCCTGGTCTTATATCTTCGCTGCGCAGGGCATAGCCATCCATCGCCGAAACATCCATGGGAGGAGAGGGGCGATCTGTCACAATAGGCTCTGCCAAGACCCTACCGGCCGCTACTTCTTGCGATACCAATTCCGTTGATATGCGAGCCAATAGGCCACACATTCTCTCAATCGCTTCGTCGGGATGATTCAGTTTTGGCAGTTGGGGCAGCGAACTATTTTTCATGATTATCGCACGATCTCTGGCTTGATAAGCTTAGCTTCGGTTTGGGTTACGATTGCCGCCGCAAATGCTTCATCCGTACCTGCAGCCCCCCAGCGGCCCTGCTTATCGAGAGCCACAAAGTTAACACTCAGGTCGGCAGGTTTCTTGCGGTCACCTTTAGCGATCCGCTCAATGGCACCAATACAAGCTTCTGTGGGGGACTTTCCTTGACGCATTAGTTCGCAAATTAAAAATGTACCGCAGTAGCGAAGAATGTTCTCACCAATCCCCGTCGCACCAGCGGCTCCTACTTCGCCATCGACGTATAAGCCACCGCCGATCAACGGACTATCGCCCACGCGTCCGGGCAGCTTATAGGCTAAACCGGAAGTTGAACAACCACCCGCAATTCGTCGCGCGCCATCAATACCTAACAATGAAATCGTGTCATGCGAGCCTGCTGGAACTGTCCGACCGTTATCTTTCAGCCATTGCTGCCATTTTTTCTTTTGCTCCGCAGTCAGCAGTTCCTGGGTCTGAAAACCTTGCTGTCCCGCGAATTCTTTGGCTCCCTTACCAACCAGAAACACATGCTTGGTTTTCTCCATGACACGCCGTGCAACGGATATCGGATGTGGATAATCCTCTAATCCTGCGACCGCACCTGCTTTTTGGTTGGTCCCATCCATGATACAAGCATCGAGTTGAACCACCCCATCAGCATTAGGAATTCCCCCCACGCCAACCGAGTCCACCGCGGTATCAGCCTCTGCGACGTTTATCCCTTTCTCAACGGCATCGAGAACTGTGCCACCATTCTTGAGAACCTCTAGAGATTTCTGGCAGGCCGGTAACCCAAAGGGCCAAGTCGCAATAAAGAGAGGCCCCTCAACACCCGGGACAGATTGGGCCGCTCGCACTGTTTGAGAAACGGCAAGCGACGAAACCATCGTAAAGGCACCGAAAAGACGACGATTGACTTTCATAAACGCCTTTCATAGTTGATTGCAGAATTGTCTTGAGGGCCTAGAACTGGTGAATCTAACGGCACGCTGAAGATCGATATCAGCGTTTGCCCATTAAAAAAATCCACTTACAATCTAACTCACCACGAGAGACGCTAACATCCTTGTCTGAACGCGATTCACTTTTTCTAAGTAGCAAACAACTCTAATTACTAACCTTACTGATAAAACGGATATCTAATATGAGTTGTCGCCTATGAATCGTGGAGAGAAGACCGATCTACATCCGGACAGCAAACTTCGTCTCAAAATCGCTCTCCTGGTAATGGTGACCGCAACCTTACTCTTGATGCCTGTGCCTTTCAAATCGGAGCTAGCTCGGGAACTTTGCAACCTAGTCCATCTTCCTCTCTTTATGATTCTGACCTTATCAACCCTGGCATGGCGGGAATCACATTTTATTCCCCAAAAACAGCCATACACATGGATAGTCCCTCTATTCTGGTTTTCGGTAGGCACCCTACTTGAGATCATGCAACGCTTCGTTCAGCGGGGAAGTAGCTGGGAAGATGCAGTGGCCAATGCCCAGGGAGTCGGTATCGGTTGGATTGTTTTTCAGGCAAGATATCGCGCTAGCGGTCCATGGCGGCCATTATGGACCTGCTTAGCCCTGATTCTCTTCAGCGTCGCGTGGGGCCAGAGTTGGCTGAACATCAAGACCGCGATACTCCAGCTCCCTTAGTTCTGGGCAAGAAGCTCAACTGCGCTGAAAAATTCTGCCGGAAAAATTTCTGTCAGAGAAATTCAGCTCGAGGAGTAGTGCTGTAGTTTGCGTCAGAGCCAAGATTCATTACGTGGTCAGCGTAGGCCAATGAATGTAAGATCACTGGCCAATGCATCAATCCATTCGAGCCTATCGAGAGCTTAGCGAGTGATACGAAAGCCTACGACTGCTTGTGCGTGCTTCTTACCTTTGTAATCTTCGATATTGAGCTTCAGATTATAAGACCCGGGGACAAGGTCCTTGGGTAGATTAAATCCATACACGATGAAATAGTCGCGTCGCTTGTTACGACAGGTCTGTCGATCTTCAGGCAACTTCACTTCAGCAATACGATTGCCGTCCAAATCAACAATTTCGTAACTGGCTCGAAACTCTGTTTCATAACCATCTTTCACTGCAGTCGCGTTGAAGTTTTCCACCTCGCAATACAATAGAACTTTTTCATCAGGCCTGAATGTATCGGCTGGAAATCTGGTGATCGAACCGTACCCATCGACAGCGCTGCAGAATGCGACATTGCGCACATCCAAATTAGTCAATGCATCAAGATGATTGTTAGCTTGTCGCTGTCGCTGTGCAATTTCGGTGTAACGATTGCTCTTGGATACAGGTCCCTTCTCATCGATTGCCAAGTGAATTGCTTGAAGAGTATTGCGGAACCACTCGAGCTCTTCCTTGTCGTAGTTTGATTTAGTTTCTAGCGATGCGTCAACTTGATTGGCGGCTACCTGCAACACTCGCAGACGGCCCTCGAACTGCTGCTTCTGGCTTGGCGTCAACGA
>JAUMAI010000713.1:0-2690 GCA_032116775.1 Pirellula sp.
CAGCAGGAGTTCAGCAACCGCAAGGAAGACATCGAGCTAATTCGAGATCCAGAAGACAAGCAGGCCGCACAGAAGCAGTTGCTCGACGAGCTGAACCGCGACATCTCCGCAGTAACGGCAAACGTCAACAAGTCCCAGCGTGAAGTTGAGGAGTGGGCAGACGCTTGGCCGCTGATCACTGGTGAGCGAAAAGCCGCTTCGGCTGCAGCGACCGAGGAACTAGCAAGCGACAAGGCCCGTCTGGCCGCACTCAAAGCCCAGCGTGACGAGATTCAGCAGCTTACATCCGTTCGTGCTGCCGAGAACGAAGCGATCCGCCAATCCAACGAAGCGAAAGACAAGTCGGAATCGTACCTAGAAAACCTACGGCTTGAAGTCGAATACCTCAAAGCCACCAAGGAAGAACAGATCGAACTCGATGCCGCACGCAACACCACAGTAGAGGATCGCGGAGAGGCTCAGAGACTACTGGAAGAGCGAGATGCAATCCTTGCGAAGGCCGAGGCGGAAAAGGAATTAGAACGCACTCAGCAGCAAGCCAGAGACGCAGAAACGAGAGCGGCTGAACAAGCCAAGCAACAAGCCAAGCAGCAGATCCAGAAGATCGAAGACCTCAAAAAGTCCGAGATGGAACGTTTGGAACTGCAACGAATTGAGATCGAGCAAGGCAAGGAAGCGGCAAAGGTCAAAGAGTTGATGAATCAAGGGCTTGACGAGGAATCTGCTCGCAAGATTGCCGCAGAAGAAGCCGCAATTGAAAAGCTGAAAGAGACTCAAACTAAACAATTGTCAACAAATTCAAGCGGTGGTGGCGATTCTAAGTTGCAGGCATTTGAGTCACGCCTACTCACTCGCGGACCAGGGGACCGAAGGAAAGACCCGTCGGCTTTGCTGGAAGATTTAATTAGTGAAACGAAAGCCGTCAAGGAAGCAACGGAGGCAACCGCGAGCGAAGTTGCCGAAATTAAAAACAATCTATTGGCAAACCCACAACTTCAAGTCGTAGGAGTGCCGTGATATGGCCGTTGTTGATGTGACAAAGATGTGGTCGAGGGACAGCGGCAACCAAGAGTCGGAAACCGCTAACCCGATCAAGTACAACATCACGCTCACCGAAGGGTATCAGGTTTTAACTGACGACCCAGAGGATAATACCGACATTGTTCTCGTTCATCCCGACGTGCCACAGCTTGGTGCGATCTATCGGGAAAACGATTTCATTCGCGTCAAAAGTCGCAATGCCGTTCGCGTTGGTCCGGTCTTTTGGATGGTCGTTGTTACCTATGATGGCCATCCTGATCCGCTTGATATGCGGCCAGACATTCAATGGTCGGACGTAAGTTCTAGCGAGCCGATTGATCAAGATGCCTATGGTTATCCGATCGTAAACGTCAATGGCGAGCCCGTTGACGGACTGACAAAAGACCTTGCCGATAATGTGCTGACCATCACCCGCAACTTCTCGCTATTCAATCCGTTCTTAACCTCGCTTTATCGCGACAGCGTGAATAGCGACGTCTTTGCAAAGTATCCAATCGGCACCGCAAGACTGACATCATTCTCTGCAAAGAATGCTTTCCGAGATGCCGATGATACTCTTGGCTTCTGGGTTGTGACCGCACAGGTAACTTTCCGTCGCGGCTATCAAGTGCCAGACGCTCTTGCGTGGTGGAAGCGGTGGCGAAACGAAGGACTGTACGAACGAGTTGGGCCGGTAGTCAATATCACTGGTGGCGGCGGGACTGGTGCGACTGCGGTGGCCAGAATCGTAGACGGTGCTATTTCTTCCATATCGGTGACATCGGGAGGTTACGGATATACCTCGGCTCCCACGATTACGATTACGCTGTCTGGTCATCCTGGCGTGACTGGATCGGGAGCTACGGCCTCCGCCTTGGTGCTTAATGGTCGCGTCATTGGAATAACTGTTGGGTCCGGCGGGACTCTTTACACTGGCGGATTTCAGCAAGCACTCGATGATCATCAAAATCCAGTCACAAGGCCGGTACTGCTAAAAAGAAATGGCGAGCGAGAATACGACGCACAAAATGCGGTCTGGCTTGTCGCTCCGGTACATAAGCCACTCCCATACGCAGCGTTAGGATTACTATGAGCACCGTCACTATCAGGTTTGCAGTTTCCAATATCGAGAATGGTGTACAAAAACCGGGAGCAATTCCGTCAAGTGCTTTCGACATCGCGACGACTTCGACGGTCACCTATCAAGCAACGCAAGTCGTTGGCACTACCGAAGCGGTAGTCGTCGCGGGTGCTGCGACCGACAACTGTTTATGTGCTATTACCAACCAGCATGCGACCGCTACCGTTTCCGTCGGCGTGGTTGTTTCAGCCGTGTTTTATCCGCTGCTGACGATACCAGCGGGCGAAACGGCATACATGCCAAGGCTTAGCTCCATTGCGGGTACATATGTTAAGTCGTCAGTAGCAACGACTGGAATACTCGTCACGCTCATCAAGATTGTGTAATGGCGAATCGTAAAAAGATTGGTGCGTTTACGCCGGAGCAAGCGACTGACCTGATCGCATTTATGCGAGAAGCAAAGGCATCGGGCTTGCATAAACGACAGGTAACGACGCCAATACCCGACACCCCTGAATCGTACAGGGTCAACATCTTCAACGATTCAGCCGAGCAGATTCCCGCGTATGCCTGTATGCAGGTTGACGGG
>JAUMAI010000714.1:0-1665 GCA_032116775.1 Pirellula sp.
GAAAAGCATTAGATCGCCACCCAAGTTGAAAACTCCGCTACGGTGCGAGGCTATCACTGAGTAATCGACTTGTACCCAATTCTCACCGTCGATGATACGGCCTTGACCTGTTTGTAATTCGTTGAAAATATAGTGTAGCTCTTCGAGCATATTCTGATTGAAGCAGGGAATTCCAATTGGCTTCATGTACTTCCAGAGTGTGCGTAAGTTCGGGTCATAAATTTTGTCAACCTGCTGCATCATGCGTCGCGGCCAGGCCGGTTGTGGCGTTTCAGTGAGTCGATCTGTGTAGCTGGATGTTTCAGTCGTCATCAACATTACTATCTCCTTCATTGTTAGGATTCCAAATGTCCCTGCTTGATTTTTCCTAGAACTTTGAGCGATGCTGTTTGGCTTTGCTCAATGTAATCAAGCGCGAAGTCAGTTTAGGAAGTTCGTGCGATGACTCAATAGATGTTAAGGTTTTCGTAACCATGGCTAATTATGCTTGCCTCAAATATCAATTACTTGCACGTCTTTGTAGAGATCAGCGATCGATGGCCGCACCTAAAAGGTGCCAAATAGAGCAGTCTGCTCGGCCCAGATGATTGATGATGCATTTGCCTGTTGGTTTCAGATTGTCTCAAGTACAATCCTTTGCAGATTTGAGACGAGGTAGCGATGGCTGATAAAAATTTATTCGACAAGGCTCTCGGGCAGTTGGTCGAAAATAATCGACAGTGGGCAGCGTCGATGATTGAGCAAGACCCGGATTTTTTCAGCAATCTGGTATCTCAGCAGGCGCCGGAATATCTCTGGATTGGTTGCTCGGATAGTCGTGTGCCAGCAAATTCCATTGTGGGTTTAGATCCGGGTGAACTTTTCGTTCACCGGAATGTGGCCAATGTGGTGGTCCACACAGATCTTAATAGTTTGTCAGTGCTACAGTTTGCGATCGACCTGCTTGGAGTCAAGCATGTGATGGTAGTCGGTCATTACGGTTGCTCAGGCGTGCAATGCGCGATGGAAGGAAAGCGAGTCGGACTAGCAGATAATTGGTTACGCCATGTGCAAGATGTGTTTCAAAAGCATGAGCATTTATTACCCGCTTCGATGGATGATGTCGCCAGACATAATCGCCTTTGCGAGTTGAATGTCATTGAGCAGGTATTGAATGTCTGTCAGACCACTATCGTGCAAGATGCGTGGGAGCGCGGTCAGGATTTGACCATTCATGGCTGGGTCTACAGCTTGGATGATGGCTTGGTCAGAGATTTGGGTATGTCGGTCGGTGCCGCGCATGAACTGATGCCGCAGATGCGGGCATCGCTGGCGCAGTATCAACGCTGATAACTATCAGTGCCAATAAGCACGGATGTACAGAAGCTTCGAGGCTGAGAACTATGGATGATCAGAAGCTATGCTCGGCAGCGGGGAATGTGCGCTGCTTCACTGCGTCGACATAGGCGCGGATCGCCCCGGAGACGCTGGATTGTCCGTGCATGAAATCGCGCACGAATTTTGGTCGCCGACCTGGGAAGGCACCGATCATATCGTGCATCACCAGCACTTGACCCGAGCAGTCAATACCCGCGCCAATGCCGATGGTGGGTATCGCCAGTTTGGCGGTCACGTCTGCGGCTAAAGCTGCGGGAATCGCTTCCAGCACTAAAATGGCTGCGCCCG